>NZ_LNAM01000036.1 GCF_001461035.1 Acetivibrio ethanolgignens
CAGAAAACGAGGTAAAAGTCAGTAAAATTAAGTGTTTTAGTTTAATCAGCAGACACTATGTACCTTGAAATCTTTTTTACCCTTACTCCAAATTCAAGTGTCAAACATCGTGCAAACCCTGACTGTAATGAGTTTTTCACATGGTCCGCAAGTAAGAAAAATCGTATCTATTGCTGCACAACATGTGCACTAAGAATAGCACCTTTAGATACAAAATATATCAATATCATCTCTGGCATGCACTCATTCGGCATACCTAGCACTGACTCAATTGATTTCTATTCCCTGTGTCTCCTCGCTTCTCTTAATTCTCCTAACCATCGGTTCCTTACCTTCTGCAGCTGAATAACCACTACTATTCTGTAGTTTATACTCATTGTGGAAAATCTGCAGTCATAAAGATTTGGTTTCTTTTTCTATTCACTTAATAGACAAAATGCGGAAACTAAAGGGATTCTACTTGAAAATATGGAAAACATATAATAAAATACAGATATTACATACAGGGAGAGAGTTATCATGATCAGATTATTCATTGACTATATTCGTTATTTTTTAAAGCAGCTAAAGGAACACGCGGTATCAGCCTATGCTGCACAGGCTGCTTTTTTTATCATACTTTCCTTTTTTCCCTTTATCATGTTTCTTATGACCCTAATCCGCTATCTTCCTGTCACTGAGGACATGCTGATTTCTCTTGCAAATCAGGCTCTGCCCTCTCACATCGGAGACTATATTGTATCCCTACTAAACGAAATTTATGGACAGTCCTCTGCGGCTATTATTTCTATCACCATAATAACCGCCATTTGGTCTGCCTCTAAGGGAATCATGGCTGTTATCCGCGGCTTCAACTCCATTTATGGCATTTACGAAACCCGGAATTACCTCTATCTGCGACTGATTTCTTCTTTTTATACGGTAATTTTTGCTATCAGCATCGTAGGCTCCCTGATTCTTCTTGTCTTTGGAAATCGTCTGATGCTGACACTTACCAGACTTTTATCGCAGTTTAATATAAAACCGCCAGTAATTATTAGCTTCCGTGTGCTGATTGCCCTGATTGTTCTCTTTTTCTTTTTTCTGGCAATGTACATTTTTGTTCCAAATCGAAAATCTACGGTTTCCCAGGAGGCTCCCGGAGCACTTTTAACAACAATCAGCTGGGCTGTCTTTTCTTCCGTATATTCCTATTATATTGATAATTTTGCCAACTTCGATACCTATGGAAGTCTGACCACGATTGTATTTTTAATGCTCTGGCTATACTTCTGTATGTATATTCTCTTTATTGGAAGTGAGGTCAATGTATTTATTCAGGAACAGCGTTATCTATTGTAACACCGTTATAGTAGTGCTTTAGTACCTCTTCACAGCTGTAACCGGCATCCAGCATGGCCTTTGCTCCATTCTGGCTCATACCGACACCGTGGCCGTAGCCTCCGCCGACAAAGCGGTAGCCGGTCACTTTTTTTCCCTCTTTTTGCTCCTCCAGATAGAAAAAGGCACTTGGAAGCATAGAAAGAGACTCTACCTTGCTATTATCCTGTCGAATGACCGTACTGTATAACGGTGCCAGCAACGTTCTGATATTGTACTCTGTCAAAACCTTTATCGTATTTTTACTTCCCTTAATCACTAGCTCAGTCACAATTCCCCCGGTGCAGCGTTTTGATACGGAAATTTTCTTTACCGTTCCCACAGTATCTACAGGCACGCTTTTATAGCTTCCATCTCCTTGTTTTGTCAAAATCAACGATGGATTCGCTTCATAACGCTTCTTCAGTCCAGCATCAATGGTTTTTTTCAGGCTTTCTGCAGGAATCTTTACCTGCCAGCGATACCAGGGACTTTCATTGTCAAAGGTATCTACAGGATCCTTGGAAATAAATTTCTTAAACTCCTTTTCTTCCGTCAAATTCAGGGGTTCTAACTCACCTCGGGACTGGAGACTTCCCACCAGATATGGCACCTTATCCCGGCTGTTCCATACTTCATTAGCATTTGCTGTGGAGCCACAGGAGGTTGAAAAATAATAAGCCGTTATCAATTCGCCATTGTACTTAAGCACCTGCCCCTTTGTCTCCTTTACTGCCTGAATAGAGGTTTTATTTTCCGGAATATTATTGTAAACCTGGTAAAGGGCACTATCATCTACATGAGCACCATAGCTGCCGCAGCCATTGGATAAAAGCTGACGGTAGGCATAGCTTCTGGCACAGATTGCCTGTACCTTTAAGGCCTCTACCCCGTAGGACGTCGGCATCTCACTTGGAATCACCGCATAAAGATATTCCTCCAGAGGAAGCTCATTTAGCAGAAGAATCTCGTCCTTCTCCAACGCTACCTCCAAAATACCGCGGTATTCCGGATGTTCTCCATTCCGCTTCAGGGTCATTACCTTTAGCTTCCCATTTTCCTCCGGCATAATCTCCACTCTACCCTCTTTGAACAGCTTGGACTTTTTCGTAAGCTTCAGCTGCTCTCCTGCCTTATAGGTTTTCTTTGTCTCTCCAGTCGTTACAGTAAAGGGCTTTGTCGAAGTAACAATTACAGTCTTATGATAATAATCCTCAAAACCATCCGTCTTTAAAGCGACACGGATATTCTCGGCTTTAATTGGCTCTTTGATAATTGCAGCACAGATTTCATCTCCTACAATTACAAAATCCGTATTCTGATATCCAACCAGAATGGAACGGGCTGTTTCCATGGAAACTTCATCTCCATAGGTACAGTAAATCCTAAAGTCACTGGAAAGCTTCTTTTTCCCGTATTTCTCCAGTTCAATATGCTCCTTACCTGTCACCAGAACTCTTCCATTAATTGCATCTGGCTTTACACTTACTTTGGAAATCACACCATCCTGTACAGTGATATCTCCAACCTTCTCTGTAATCTGCTCCTTTAAGGCACCGGAAAGAGAAAATTCCTTTTGACAGCCATTTAAGAATACAGTCAAGCTTTCCTCCGCCTGCTTCATAATCCAGACATTCGGAATCAGCGTATCCTCCTTCAGTACCTCCAGGATACAGGCAATCTGAGTTCCGCATACATAAACACGCAGCTTTTTATCACTATACTTCAGAAAATCCTGTCCATCTCCCATAAAAATTCCTTGGTCTGTTACTGTTTGCCACTTTTCAAGTTTTTCATCACTTTCCCAGGAATCCACGATATACAGTGTTTTTTCCTCCAGCCCAGACTTATAGACCTTATTCCAGAGAATTTCATACAGGGTAATCCATTCCTCCCGCGGTAGAAAAGCATCTTTTCCCTGACTCTTGGCCAGATTTTCCATTGCTGTCAGAAGCTCCTGCAAGCCGGAATCGTCTGTATTCCTTTCCTGCTCCTGTATAGCGATACGACTCACCAAATCATTGCACTCAGCTACCGTCATGTAACTCATAGGACGATACTGGTTGTTTTCCAGATTTTCTTCGCCAACCAGCCCAGCCTCATACATACCATTGATATATTTATCATACCATTTTTCAGGATCCGTGTCCGTATAGGTAATCACTCTTTCCATTTCGGAAAGCTCTTCCTCTGTAAATTTTAAAAGGCTGACCATCTTGGCCGCCTCTGCCCGGGATATTCTCTTTTCCTGTTCCCCTATGTACTCCTCGCCTCTCGCACCTTTTGGCTGCCTGTCCGAAAACAGGTTGACTCCAATCAGAGTGCCCAAAACAGCCAGTCCCACAAAAAGCAAAATGATTTTCTTTTTCATGCAAACTTCTCCTCGTATAATAAGTTTGTAAGCAAGGAAAACAGCTTACAGACTTATTTTTTTGG
>NZ_LNAM01000037.1 GCF_001461035.1 Acetivibrio ethanolgignens
GTGGGTTTCACCGGTGTGGTTTGTCCGGTGGTCGGGGTGTTGGGGTTGTTCTTGTCCGGACGATCAGTGATAAAGGCGTTGCCAGAGGGATCGTCCCTGTCTTCGGAAGATGAACTGCCACCGCCGGAGCTGCTGGAGCCGCCGCCGGTAGAGCCGCCGCCGGAGCCGCTGCCATTATAACGCCAGTGTGCCGTATAGGTTCGGTTGCCAGTGCTGCCCGTGGGGATGGTGACGGTCATATTGTTCTCGCCGTCAAGCCCCGTGCCGCTCCAGCCGGTGAAGGTATAGCCGGATTTGGTAGGATTCTTGAGGGTGAAAGCCTCCGTCTCGATGGTGTAGGTGTCGGGATTGCCCTCCACAGTGCCGCCGGCCAGATCATAGGTGATCGTGTACTGATTGACTGTCCACTTCGCCCAATATTCCTTATTACCCGTTTCGGTGTTGCTAATCGCCGTAACAGGAGAGCCGGTCAGATTTTCGTTGTCATACCAGCCCTTGAAGGTGTACCCGGTGCGCGTCACATCTGTCGGGAGTGTTGCGCCCACGCCGTAGGTATAGCCTGTGACATCCTTCCCGTCTGCGATCATGCCGCCGTTTGTGTTCAGCGTGACGGTATAGGTCGGGGCTGTCCACTGCACCGTCAGTGCTGTCACATCAGCAGGAACACTGTCACCGGGGGCGTAGAGCTTGCCGTTGCTGCCAAGCCACACGAAGTAACTGCCCGTATCTCCATCGGGGCGGGTCATGCCGTCGGATGCGGGGGTGGTAAATGTGCTGCCGGTTTTCACGATGATTTGAATAGCATCGGAGCTACCGCCGAGCGTTCCGCCGCCAAGGTCAAGGGTAACGACCTTCAGTCCGTCAGAGCCCAGTGTGTCAGGGTTCAGGACTTCAAGGACGGGGCGGAAACCGACGTCCGGGCGGGAGCCCGTAGCATGGCCGTAGCTCCAGCGGCGGGCCGAACGGTACCCGCGAAACGCACGGCGCGACGCATCAGTAGTAGCGGTGTCCTGTCCCCAGGAATATATAGTTGACCAGTTTTGGATATATCCGTTGTCCTTGTCCAGTATCGTGTCCCATTCGTTGCTTTGGGGCACGCCGCGTTCGGAATCGCCCGAACCTGTAGAACCACTTCCCGCAGACGGTGCGCGCAGGGTATAGCCCACGCCGCCGCTGGCATAATTTTTACCGAAAATCAGATTTGCAGTATTCAGGGTATCCCAGCTTACCGTATGCGTTACATTGTAGTCCGCCACAAACAGGCTGTGGGCGTATTTGTTCTGCTGTGCATACTCCTCGGTGGTTGCCGTCGCAGACGTGAGCTTGTAGGCTTCTATTGTTCCGGCATAAGTAAAGGGAACATAGTGCAGGGTGCTGTCCGGCAGGCTGCCGTTTGCCGTTCCGGGGATGTTTGCGCCGGAGAGGTCAAAATAATATCTGCCGCCGGGAGTGAGGGAAAACTGCTCTGATAAAGTAAACTGCGCCGTCAGGGTCGTCACATCAGCCGGAACACTGGCACCGGGGGCGTAGAGCTTGCCGTCGCTGCCAAGCCACACGAAGTAACTGCCTGTAACTCCGTCCGGGCGGGTCAAACCGCCGGACGCAGGCGCGGTAAACTCGCTGCCGTTTTTCACGATGATTTGAATAGCATCGGAGCTACCGCCGAGCGTTCCGCCGCCAAGGTCAAGGGTAACGACCTTCAGTCCGTCAGAGCCCAGGGTGTCAGGGTTCAGGACTTCAAGGACGGGGCGGAAACCGACGATCGGATTGGAGAACGTAACATTGAGTTTGTTCCAGTAGCGGGCCGAATCGTACCCGCGAACCGCACGGTACGACGCGCCGCCAGAATAAGTATCCTGTCCCCACGAAAACATTTTATTCCAGTTTTGGATATATTCGTTGTCCTTGTTCAGCATCGTGTCCCATTCATTGCTTTGGGGCACGCCGGGACCGGAATCGCCCGAACCTGTAGAACCACTTCCCACAGACGGCGCACGCAGGGTATAGTCCACACCGCCGCTGGCATAATTTTTACCGAAAATCAGACTCGCAGTATTTAAGTTATTCCAGCTTACCGTATGCGTTACATTGTAGTCCGCCACAAACAGGCTGTGGGCGTAAGGCTTTACCGTATCATCAGTGCTTACACCTTCAGAGTTGCGGGAATAGGCGTTAATCGTCCCCACATAGGTAAAGGGGACATAGTGCAGGGCGCTGTCCGGCAGATTGCCGTTTGCCGTTCCGGGAATATTCATCGCCGATAGGTCAAAGTAATAGGTGCCGTCGGGCTTGAGGGAAAACTGCTCTGATAAAGCAAACTGCGCCGTGAGCTTGGTAACGTCCGCCGGAACACTGACACCGGGGGCGTAGAGCTTGCCGTTGCTGCCAAGCCACACGAAGTAACTGCCCGTATCTCCATCGGGGCGGGTCAAGCCATCGGACGCAGGTGCGGTAAACTCGCTGCCGTTTTTCACGATGATTTGAATAGCATCGGAGCTACCGCCCAGCTTGCCGCCGCCAAGGTCAAGGGTAACGACCTTCAGTCCGTCAGAGCCCAGTGTGTCAGGGTTCAGGACTTCAAGGACGGGGCGGAAGCCGTAGCGCGCGAGCCGACGGGACGAGATAGTCCAATAGCAGTAGCGGGCCGAATCGTACCCGCGAATCGCGTGGCCCGACGCATCAGTAGTAGCGGTGTCCTGTCCCCAGGAATATATATCTGACCAGTTTTTGATATAGCAACTGTCTTTGTCTAAAATCTTATCCCATTCGTTATCCCATTCGTTGCTTTGGGGCGTGCTGCGCTCACTGTCATCAGAGCCAGTATAGTTGCTCCCCACAGAGGGGGCGCGGAGAGTATAGTCCACGCCGCCGGCGACATAGCCCTTGCCGAAAATCAGATTTGCGGTATTCAGGTCATTCCAGCTTACCGTATGCGTTACATTGTAGTCCGCCACAAACAGGCTGTGGGCGTATTTGTTCTGCTGTGCATACTCCTCGGTGGTTGCCGTCGCAGACGTGAGCTTGTAGGCTTCTATCGTTCCGGCATAAGTAAAGGGAACATAGTGCAGGGCGCTGTCCGGCAGGCTGCCGTTCACCTTGCCGGGAATATTCATCGCCGAAAGTTCAAAATAATATCTGCCGCCGGGGGTGAGGGAAAACTGCTCGTTAGGCGAATCATTAGCCAATAGCATTGGCGCAGCCAGCGCCCCCAATGCAGCGGCAGCTTCCGCATACCGGGTAAAATCCAGCTCATCTATTTCCTCGTCGGAGAGTTTCTCCTTCGCCTCGTCTATGGCGTCAAGCTGCGCCTTGACATCTTCGGCGTTATTGGACAGGGTATTATCTCCCGCGCCGCATAGCTCGCAGACATATCCGCAGGGCGTCCCCTCGGCTGCGGGGGAATAGCCGCAATCCTCCGTATGTTCGGCGTGGTGTTCGCATAAACCGCCCGTTTCCGTAATGGTCTGCCCCCTGTCCTGTGTCGGCGTCTCGGCAAAGACCGTTGGGGTACAGAGGGAAAACAGCATTGCGCCGCTAAGCAGCAGGCTAAGTATTCTTCGTTTTCTTTTCATATTCTCCTATCCTTTCTGTCAAAATTTTCTTGCCGGCATGGCAAGGCAAGCTCTGTCTTTTCGGCTTGCAAAGGTTAAACAGAAATTATTATAAGGGCTGCTCTCGCTCCTTTCAATCGACTTGGCGTGAAGCGACGTTTAAGAGGCGTGAAACGACAGTAAAAAAGTGTCTTCGACACATCAACTCCCCTAGCCCCTCATTCATGAGGGGAATTA
>NZ_LNAM01000038.1 GCF_001461035.1 Acetivibrio ethanolgignens
ATAAAAGGTGATATGCGTTGACTTAGTAAAGTTATATAATTTTGTTCCTCAACGCTGACTTTTGGTGAGCTTGTATTGATTTCATTTTTTATATTTATTATAGTTGGTGACTTGTTTCTGGCAGTTAAGTGGTTATTCTGTCATGGAAAGAGGAATTGCTTAAATACTCAATGTCCTATCCGTAGTAAGTGCAGTCAGGCAGGTCAGACAGAAGAAGAGAAAGCTATTATGCTTGCAAGGATAAAGCAGTTATTAGCTGAGTTGGAACAACAAAATATGTAGTATGTTTTAGAGCATTTATCCAGTTTGGGGTAGATGCTCTTTTCTTTTGCTCATTTCTTTCAATTATCTCCAAGACACGCAAAGTTCTTAATATTATTTTACTGAGATGACTTGTAAATATCTAAGCTGATGGTAAAATGACATCATTTCAAAAAATAGGAGGTGTCGACCATGACAATGAAAGCTATGATGAAGCGTCACGTCAACAGATTTATTATTTGCATACCAGCCCTGCGTGATGCTGTAACCAATCGACCAACAACCTTTAAGGTGCTTAACACCTGTCGTTCAGCAGATGAAGCCTGCGAAGCTCTGGAGAACTACGAAAAGGAAGGTGGAGATTATGCCAATACTATTATAGTTCCCAACTTCCCTGAAGAGTTGAATGAGAACCCACCAGAACTCTGTCCATCAAAGGTTGCAAAGATGTTTAGAGTTCTCTATGGTATGCAGTAATATCAAAATCCCTTTGAAGGAGTTACATCTTGCAGGTGTAACTCTTTCATTGTATTAGGGGTAGTTGAGGAGGTGATTTCTATTAGTTTAATATCAAAAAGAATTGAGGCAGATACAAAGAAGTTAATTGAAAACATTAGCAGCAATCCTGATAAAGAGCAGGAGTTAGTTGACCAGTTTATTTCAGAGACAAATAGAAAAATTGGCAGACAGCATAGGAATATGTTTATAACCCTCTTTACAACCTTGTATGGTTACGATTATGAGAGCCTGTCGAGAGATACCACAAAGTTCATTGTGTTGGGTGTTGTTCCAAAGATTAGTAGGATGGAAAGGTCAAAGCTCCTGCGTGTTATGTTGGATTGTTTCAGCAGGTATTTTGGTAACGATTATTCTGTGTTGCTAAATGAGTGTGCAGACAAGATTGAAAGTCACAAGGTACTGCAGGAAACTGGTGATGGCTTACCCTTTGTCTAACTGGTTCAGGGGTACTTGTTACAAAAAAGAATGATTTTTTGCAAAAACTCTTGCATTATCTTCTGAGTAGAGTGATAGATAGGACACTCAAAATCAAATAAAAAGTGTTAGCCCTTAAGTAACTCTTGTATTTGGGGCTTCAGGAAAGTGAGGTGTTCTTTTTGGAAGTGAGGATTATTTCTCCGACAGGAAGGTTATTAACTGTCAATCGTGCTGTTCCAATCGTTGAAACTATTTTTGATTTCAATGGTGAGTCACGATTTTTAGGAGATGTTTGTAGGAATGGTACAAAGCCTAATGGTATTGCCATTTTGCATGACAGCTCAAGCATATTTGAAGATAACTTATCAGAGCTGGTAGTTGGTAATTTACAGTCTGATGTAGTGGAACAAATCATGCAGAGCTTGTTGGTAAATGGATACTATGATTTCAGCCAAATGGGGTATCAGTCTACAAAAATGGCGGATAAGGTTGTTATTGATGGTGGCAAGTCTAAGCCATACACCAACGAAATTACATTCATGAGTTCTAAGTCATATTGTTCTTTTGTAGGGAATGGTTTTATTGCCGAAGAATTTGCAGAGGAGGATGAAGATTGTGAATAGAAGTACATTAAATGTTGGACTTAGTAACCTTAAAAAATGGAAAGAAGAGAAAAATGCTCTTAGGTATGACCTTTCATTTCAGAGACACACAGGTATGTGGTCATTACCTGCAAAGAGTATGTTGATTTGGAGTATTCTGTCAGACAGTTATGTTCCACCAGTAATATTTGTCAAGAATGATGAAGATGTGGTTGATGAGAAGGGGAAATCAATGTCCTGCTATTCAGTTCTTGATGGAGCACAGCGTACTACCAACTTGTTTAGCTTTATGAATGATGAGTACAGACTTCATGGAAGTACGCCTGATGTAGAAATTGATGGAGATATGTTTGAATTGGCTGGCATGCTCTTTAGTGAGATGCCACAGGAATTGCAGAATGCTATCAATTCTTACAAGTTTAACATTCAGGTGATTGCTAATGCTTCAGAAGAGGAGCAAACTATGCTCTTTGCCAATATTAACAGTGGAGTTCCATTGAGTACCATTCAGAAAGCAAAGCCAGAGCTTGGAGTTGATTTATGTAATTATTTTGCAGGGGTAGTTGAGAAATCTTTCTTTTCTCAGGGCTTGAATATGACGGCAGCCCAGGCACTCAGAGAGGAAGATTTATGTATGGCTCTCCAGTCACTTATGCTGATATCAGATTATGACGATTATAAGTCTGTGTCTGTTGCTGAGTGCTTAAAATTTGCGTCATATCTTAAAAATAACTTTACTCAGCAGGAACAGGAAAACTTCTGCGAAACTGTTGATTATCTTGGAGTCTTTGACAAAAAGGCTAAGTACCTGCGTAAAAACAATGTAGCTGTTATTGTTGCTCTTGCAGAGCAGATGCTCTGTGAAGGTATCGAGGCTTCAGATTACAAAAATTTCCTCAATGAGTTCTTTGCATCTGACAATGAAGACTACAAAGAATTTAGTGGCTCTGGAAATGTAAAGCGTCCTAATGTAGAGGCACGATATGAAATCCTGCGTGATGAGTGCTACAAATATTTCAAGCTGGAACTTCCAAGTGACGATGAAAATTCAGAGCTTGTTTCTGATGATGTAAGTTCTGATGGCTCTGAAGAAGTTGGTGCTGATTCTTATGGGGATAGTGGTGAGCGATATGAACAGTGAGTACATAAGAGCATATTTTTTGAGAGCTTCTGAAGGTGTTGTCTACAAGGGATATCTGTCGGAAATTACAAATTCCCTCAAAGCGAAGCAGGAGTATGTGGGCGGTGGGATTGAAACTTTTACATTGAATGATGACCTTGTACTGGTTGGTGGCAGAGATGCGGTTGTTTTCGGCAAGACGCTTAATCGTGCGTTATATGATGAAAGCGGCAAATTCATTACAGCGTTTGCTGGCAATCTGCTGGTGGTCAGGTATAAAGGTGATGAATTTGACAGCATTCTGGAGGAAGACGTGGAGCTGGTTGAGCGTCTGCTCAAGCCGATAGACCGCATTGCATGTGGAACTGTATTTCTGAAAGCGATAGAGGAACTGCCAGAGTGGAAAAGAGCATCTGGTGAGTCAGCTGATTGATATATATTCTATATAAGCACAATAAGCGGCTACACCATAGGAGTTATGGGATTCAGCCGCTTATTGTTTGAAAAATTCATTGAAGTCGCACTTAAATATATCAGTCAGAGCAATCAGCATAGTGACTGTAGGGTTGTTATATCCATTTTCTACCTTGCTGAATATGCCTGTGGTTACGTTAATGCCTTTTACCTGTAGCTGGGCTATGACTTCAGTTGCTTTCAGACCATGCTCTTTGCGTAATCGGCGGATGTTAGTACCAACGATAGGATTTAAGTGCTGGTTAATGCGTTCAGCCATGATGGACACCTCCAAATAAAATTATTATCCAAAATAGAAGAAAATAGTATCCAAAATGGAAGTTGTATGATATAATTCATAAGTGAAGTATCAGATTCAGAGCAGACAAAAAGAGCAGTTCTGAATGAA
>NZ_LNAM01000039.1 GCF_001461035.1 Acetivibrio ethanolgignens
CTTTTAATTAAAACATAGGCAGATGAATAATTCCATACGGTGGATTATTCATCGCTTACTCTGTAAACACATTGAACATTTACTTCCTCATCATTAAAAAACGAGAATAATAGCAAATGCCACCATTCTCGTTTCTTATCATATTATGCAATTATGTCTTTCTTTTTTAGCAAGCAAAAAACTAAAAGGCAATTCAAAAAATCATTCTCACTTATTTTTTATCGCTCTTTTCCCAGCTGTTACCATGATTACAACACAGACTAGCACGTTAAGAGCCCCAAAAATCAACATATACTTCCAATTAATAATATACCTTGCTTTATAGAAAAATAAAATTTTCTTTAAAATCCAAAAAGAAACTCCTGTACTAATCATAGTTCCTACACATATCAAAACTAATGATAAAACACCATAAAATACTGCTGTCATTACCATCATCTTATATAAATCTAGATTAGACAATCCTAATGCTCTCATAATTTTTAGTTCCTTTTTCCAAATATGTGTAATATACTTAGTACTATTCATAACGTATAAAAAACTCATTATCATAATTGCCATTGTCATCAAAGAAAAAATAAATATTTTTTGATCATAGTTTTTTTCTTCTTGTTCTACTTCAAAAGTATGATTAATAAAATATCCACTTTTAATATCTGATACAATATCTGATAATCTTTTTGTTATCTTTTCCTCATTTTCTCCGCTTATTTTTTTGAGTTCAACCTGATTGTAATAATCAATTCCAGTTATTTTTTTGAATACATCATTCCCTGTAACAATATCAATTCCCGAGTCATCTATAAAATACTCATTATGTGTTGATACTGCTTTAACCGTTGCTGCTACTTCAATTTCAATAATATTGTAATATCTATCATTTTTAAATTTAAAAATGTCCTCATTTTCATAATTTTCCCTTCTAGGTACTTTGACTTTTATTTTATCACCAGGTTTAATACAAATATTATCATATCCTCCCCCTCCGTCCATTGATAACCTTACAACTGCTTTCTGACCTGTTTCTATCTCTTCTGGAACTATTTCCCCATCTATAATAAATTCTTGAAGTGAATCCAACATTTGAGAATCATATCCCCAAAGATTAGTTCTTAAGAGAAATGTTCCATCAGACTGTTTTGTACATATTCCACCAGTCATATCTAATAAACGCTGGTTTTCATTTTCTGGCGCAAAGTATTCCTCATTAGGATATTGTTTATCATTTAGAACAACAGCACCAAGCGTATAATTGTATGGATGTATTTCACTAATCCCTTCAATTTTCCCCATTTCTTCTACATTATTTGTTGATATACCATTTAATAGATCCGTATTTCCTATATACACTCTGTAATCCATTCCGCTTCCTAAATCAGATTTTATCTTCAATATGTTTTGTTCTTTTATCTGCTCTAAAACATATTGCGATGTTAAAAAAATCATCCCACCAAATGACAATGATACAATAAGCAAAATGAGCGTAACTTTCCTAATTGTTATAAATCTATACATAATACTATAAATCAAACAATTATGCTTTTCAGACAAAATTCTTCTCTTCTTTAATAACCTTGTTTCCTTTTGCCTGATCAATTCAACAGTATTCAATTTATAGATTTTCTTGACTATTATAAACGTGACAATAATTAGCAGAATGCCTATTACTGTAAATCCTAACTTAACTACATCTAAATTTACTTGAAAATCTACAATCGAAATATTACTATTTAAAAAAGTTTCCATAAATCTATTGTATACTTTATCTGTGAAGATGTTTCCAAGAATATTCCCTAATATAAATCCGATCAGATATAAAATAAATAGTTCTAGAAATATAATCAAAAATAATCTACCTTTTGAACATCCTAAAGCTTTTAATACCCCATAGTCCTTTTCCCTTTTATAAATTGATAAATAATATATGCTATATATCATAAACACAGCAAAAAAACTCCATACAATAACCAAGTCATATTCATCAAAAACAACTCTACTTATCAACCCCCGGAAATTACTATTTTGTTTTCCCAAAGGAACTTTAACTCCTTCACTTTCAAGAACTTCCCAGTTTGCCCTAATTTTTGAATCTGCAATACTATATGTATTTTTAAATTCATTCATTTGATTTTGCAAATTATTCTTTTTATGAAATTGAATATAATACTCACATTCTGCTTCTGTGAAAAAGGTGGTAAATACATTCATTTCTTTCTTGTTTTTATAAAAAGAATCTGATAATAAGCCTACAATCATATATTGTTTTCCATCAAATATAATAGTGTCCCCTATACCAATATCTGTTCCTAAATTCTGCAATACCCATTCTTCAACAATGATTTCTTGTTGATTAGTTGGCATTTCTCCTTTAATTAAATTCATTTTATTCATTCTAAGAAAATCTTGATTACAAGCCTGGAGCTGAATTGGTATAGGCACTTCTGTTGTCGCTATAAATTGCGTTGCTCCAATTTCATAATTATTATCTCTTATAAGTTCTAAATTTTGCTTCTTTCCTCTATAACTATATTCATAATACCCGTTGCAACTTCTAGCGTATTCTGATTGACAATTTCTAATCCCATAAAATAAGTTACCTAATGAGATCATCGCACTAACCATCAATATTACTGCCATTAAAATTGTAATTGTCCTTTTTTTATCCCGTAATATATTCTGCAATACAATCTTCATTTTTCTTCCTCTTATTCCAATTATTTATAAAACATTACCATCGCAAATATGTATCGTTCTACATCCCATCTGAGCAATTTTTTCATCATGAGTAATTACTAAGAAAGTTTGATTAAATTCTTTATTACATTGTTTTAATAACAACATAACGTCCATTGCCGTTTTTGAATCCAAATTCCCTGTCGGTTCATCCGCTAATATTACCATAGGTTTTATCGCTAATGCTCTAGCTATTGCAACTCTTTGTCTCTGTCCACCAGATAGTTCACTGGGATAACTATTCCTTTTGTCCCATATTTTCAGACTTTTCATAACTCTTTTTATATATTCATGATCCACTTTTTTTACTCTATCCAACGTAAACGGTAGAGCAATATTATCATAAGCATTCAATACAGAAAGTAAATTATATTCTTGAAAAATAAATCCTATATTTCTTCTTCTAAAAATAACCTTTTGTTTTTCATTCAAAGATGTTATACAAGTATCCGCAATTTCTACATCCCCCTCATCTGGAGTGTCTATTCCCGCCACAATATTTAGCAACGTCGTTTTCCCCGATCCTGATTTTCCAACAATAGTAACTAATTCTCCCTTTTCTATACAAAAAGATATACCATTCAAAACACCCACTTTATTTTTACCTGTTCCATATGATTTTTTTATATCTCTTACTGTTATTAAATTCATTTTTTTATTCTCCTTCAACGTCATTTTCTGTTTTTAAATTAAGCTCCCTATAAAACTCATTTTCTTTAAGTAATTCTTGATGTGTACCCACTCCAACATTTCTACCTTTTTGCAAAATATATATTTTATCGGCATCACTCACAGTTGTTAAACGATGTGCAATAACAAGTAGAACTTTGTTCTTACAATATTTTTTCACAACATTAAGCACTTTTTTTTGCGACACATTGTCCAAAGCTGATGTAGCTTCATCTAATGATGTTGGGGTCAAAAGCCCCGCTATAGTACCTTGAAAAGTTCATATATTTTGTAGC
>NZ_LNAM01000040.1 GCF_001461035.1 Acetivibrio ethanolgignens
TTTCCACGCCAGTCGTACTCATAAAACACCGGCCTTCCGCTGGCGTCGGTCAGGCTTTCCAGGCTGCCGTCTGAAAAATAGGTGCAGGAAGCCAGAGTCCTGCCGGAGGCTGACTTTTTCAGCAGCTTCCCGTCCGGGCGGTATTCGTATGTGTAGCAGAAGCCTCCTGCCACTGCCTTCCTCACATTGCCTGATGTGTCATATTCCCAGCTCCTTGTGGCACGGCTCTCCCCGTTCCTGTCCGTTCCAATCTCCAGGACCGGATTCCCGTCCACGTTGTAGGTGGTGCGGACTTCGTTGCCGCTGCGGTCCACATGGAGTGCCATGCGCCCCTCACGGTCATACCGGAAGGTCTCGCTGTTCCCTTCCTGGTCAATGATCTCGCAGACCTTTCCCTGGCTGTTGTAGCGGTAGGTGGTCACGCCGCCGTTTGCGTCCCTGGTGCTGGTGATGTTGCCCACGAAGTCATAGGTGCAGCCTTCCTCCCCGCCGTCTGCCTGGCGGATCTTCCGGATGCGTCCCCAGGCGTCCAGGTCATAGCCCGTTTCGCTGCCGTTGCCGTTTGCGACGCCCGTGATCCTTCCACGGCTGTCATAGCGGTACTGCTGTGCCGGCCTGTCCTCCCTGCGGCTCCTTGCCGTGCGGATCTGCGTTTCCCCGCCATGGACGCCGTATGTGTACCAGGCCTCCTGCCCGTCTGCCCCTCTGGACAGCGCCAGCCTTCCGTCCGGGAGGTACCGGTTCTCCTCCTGCACCGTGCCGGAACCGTCGGTTCTGGCCAGGAGTCTGCCGTACACATCATAACGGTACCGGTTCTGGTTTTTCAGGCATCCGGGCTCCCCGGTCTCCCTTGCGCCGGCTTGCGGCAGGAGCTCTGCTATCCTCCGGTCGTTCTTATCGTATTCGTAGGAAAATACAGGCCCGAGGCAGTCCTCCACGTGGACGATGCGGTCCTTGAGGTCATAGCCATATCCCTGCTCCCATTCCCCCAGCCCCTTCCCCCTGCGGACGATCCTTGTAAGGTTCCCCGCATGATCATAGGTGGCTGTGGTCGTCCGGTCGATTCCGTTTTTATCGTCTATGACGCGCTCCGATGCCAGGCGGCCGCAGGCGTCATAGCTGCGGAGGATGCGGTACCCCTCCGGCGTCACGATCCCGGTGCGGTTTCCATTCTCATCATACTGGCAGCGGGTCACCGCATGGCGCGGCTCTCCCTCCAGCGGCGCCAGCCCGCTGTCGAGCTCCTCCCTCTGCTCCGTGAGCCTCCCCGCACGGTCATAGCGGTAATGGATGGCCTGGCGCACCTCCTCGGAGACTGCCCTTTCCTCGTAGACCAGCTTCCCCTGCACGTCATAGCGGTAGGAGATGGCTGCCCCCAGTCCGTCCTCCACGCGGGTCCTGCGGTTCCTGCTGTCGTAGGTGAAGCGCAGCGCCAGCCCGGCGCCGTCCTCCTCCACCAGCCTGCCGTCCCTGTCCCAGTACCCGCCATGGCGCTGCTCCAGCAGCACGTTCCCGCATCTGTCATACTGCCATGTGGTCTTCTCATAGAGCATCGTGCCCTCTGCTTCCAGCACTGGCCTCAGCTGCTCTTTCAGCTCCCCGAATGCGGTATAGCTGCGGTAGGTGCAGCGCCCCTGTGCATCGGTTTCCTCCGTGAGGTTGCCCGCCAGGTCGTAGGCATACGACGCCTGGCGCACCCCGTCCGGTCCCGTCACTCCGGTCAGCCGGTTGCAGGCGTCATAGGTATAGGTCCAGCCTTCCCCGTCGTCGGTCTGCGGGTCGTAGGATTCCGGCATCACATGGCGGGTCCGGTTGCCCTCGCTGTCATAGAAGATGCGCTCGCATCCCCCGTCCGGGTAATGGATGCGGATGTTGTTCCCATCGCTGTCATAGTCATAGGTGGTCCCCTCCCCGTCATCCTTATACGGGTCATAGGCGTTTGGGTGCACCCGCTTCAAGACGTTTCCCTCCCCGTCCCGCATCAGGCGCTCATGCCCGCCGTCGGGGTTTTTCGTGTGGACCAGGCGGTCGAGGAAGTCATAGGAATAGCTGTATTCCCCGCGCTGCTCCTTCCATGCCTTTGGCGGGTAGAGCGCGAGGAGGCGCCCCATGCCGTCATACATCCACCGGGTCTCGTTGCCTTCCCCGTCCCGCACCAGGGCCCGTTTGTTCCTGGCATTGTAGCCGTACTCGGTCCTGCCGCAGGCGTCCTCCTGCGCCATCATGCGCCCGGCCCTGTCGTACTCAAAGGAACAGGTCCCGCCGTCTGCGAACCGGATGGCGGATGGCTTCCCGCCTGTCTCCCCGTACTGGTACTGTGTCCGGTTGCCTTCCCCATCGACGGCTTCCGTCCGCCTCCCCATCCAGTCATAGGCAGACCGGTTCTCCCTTACCTGCAGGCCGTCTGCCATCCTCTCCGCAATGCGGTTATGGTGCCCGTCATATTCATACGCCGTCTCCCTGCCGGCGCTGTCTGTCCGGAGGATCTCGTTGCCTGCCGCATCATACCGGTGCACGGTCCTGAGCCCGTCCGGCTGCACTTCCTCTGTCAGCCTGCCCGCCCCGTCATACTTCCATGTGGTCTTTCTGCCCAGGCGGTCCGTCCAGCTGGTGCGGTGTCCGTTCCCTCCGTATTCATACAGCTCCCTTGTCCCGTCCTGGTAGGATGTCCCGAGGATTTCCCCCCATTCATTATACCAGTGCTCGACTGTTTTGTCATGCACGCTGCTTGCAATCGTCACTCTGTTTTTTTCCGGATGGTAGTCTGCCCGGTAGGTGTCCCCGTTTGCCAGCGTCTGCAGCACCACACGCCCCGCATCGTCATACCGGTTCTCAAGATATGCGACTTTTGCCTGGTCCACCGCGCGCTCCAGGTAGCCATGGCTGTCATACTCATAGTGGGTGGCCCCTCCATCCATGTGGATGACGTCCGACAGGAGGCCGTCCTCATACCGGTACTGCACCGTTCGTCCGGTATGGTCCCTTGTCTGGATCAGCCTGCCGTCACGGATCTCCACCTCCAGATAATATCCAAGGGGCGTCGTGATCCGGGTCAGCCGCTCCCCCTCATAGTACAGGCGCACACACTGTCCGTTCCGGTCTTCTGCCGCAGTCAGCAGTCCCTGCCCGTCATAGTGGTAGCATTTGTGGTCCCTGCCGTCGCAGATCCTCCAGCCGTCGTCCTCTCTGGTCAGCTCCAGCCATTCACAGCCCCTGGTGATATTGGCTGCCTGGGAGCCATCCCATTCAAAGAGTGCCGTAATCCCGCCATCCAGCTTCGCATGGAGCCTGTTTCCCGAGCGGTACAGATGGCCTTCATGCGAGAAGCTCCATCCGGGTCCCAGGATCCCTGCTTCCTTGTTGGTGGAATTGTATTTCCTCTGCACGCGGATATCCTCCCGGATATCCGGCAGCACAAAGTCGGTTGCCGTGATCAGGAATGCCCCGGTAGCCACGTCAATCGGCTCTCCAAAGAACTGCCCCAGCCCGCATTCAATCAGGTTCTGCTTAATGACCTGGAGCAGGTCCACATCCCTTCCCGCCACTTTGTTGATGCCAAGGTCCACCGTCGTTCCAAAAGCGGCTCCTGCCAGGGTTCCGACCACTTTTCCCACCCACTTGTCATCTATGTC
>NZ_LNAM01000041.1 GCF_001461035.1 Acetivibrio ethanolgignens
CCGATTGACGTGGCTACCGGGGCATTCCTGATCACGGCAACCGACTTTGTGCTGCCGGATATCCGGGAGGATATCCGCGTGCAGAGGAAATACAATTCCACCAACAAGGAAGCAGGGATCCTGGGACCCGGATGGAGCTTCTCGCATGAAGGCCATCTGTACCGCTCGGGAAACAGGCTCCATGCGAAGCTGGATGGCGGGATTACGGCACTCTTTGAATGGGATGGCTCCCAGGCAGCCAATATCACCAGGGGCTGTGAATGGCTGGAGCTGACCAGAGAGGACGACGGCTGGAGGATCTGCGACGGCAGGGACCACAAATGCTACCACTATGACGGGCAGGGACTGCTGACTGCGGCAGAAGACCGGAACGGACAGTGTGTGCGCCTGTACTATGAGGGGGAGCGGCTGACCCGGATCACGACGCCCCTTGGATATTATCTGGAGGTGGAGATCCGTGACGGCAGGCTGATCCAGACAAGGGACCATACCGGACGAACGGTGCAGTACCGGTATGAGGACGGCCTCCTGTCGGACGTCATCCACATGGATGGAGGGGCCACCCACTATGAGTATGACAGCCATGGCTACCTGGAGCGCGCGGTGGACCAGGCAAAAGTCGCATATCTTGAGAACCGGTATGACGATGCGGGGCGTGTGGTGCTGCAGACGCTGGCAAACGGGGACACCTACCGGGCAGACTACCATCCGGAAAAAAACAGAGTGACGATTGCAAGCAGCGTGCATGACAAAACAGTCGAGCACTGGTATAATGAATGGGGGGAAATCCTCGGGACATCCTACCAGGACGGGACAAGGGAGCTGTATGAATACGGAGGGAACGGACACCGCACCAGCTGGACGGACCGCCTGGGCAGAAAGACCACATGGAAGTATGACGGGGCGGGCAGGCTGACAGAGGAAGTGCAGCCGGACGGGCTCAGGACCGTGCACCGGTATGATGCGGCAGGCAACGAGATCCTCCGGACAGACAGCGCCGGCAGGGAGACGGCGTATGAATATGACGGGCACCATAACCGCATTGCGGAGAGGATGGCAGACGGCCTGCAGGTAAGGGAGAACCGGTCTGCCTATGACTGGATGGGGAGGCGGACGGAAGCCGTCGATGGGGAAGGCAACCGGACACAGTACCAGTACGGGGAGACAGGCGGGAAGCCATCCGCCATCCGGTTCGCAGACGGCGGGACCTGTTCCTTTGAGTACGACAGGGCCGGGCGCATGATGGCGCAGGAGGACGCCTGCGGCAGGACCGAGTACGGCTACAATGCCAGGAACAAACGGGCCCTGGTGCGGGACGGGGAAGGCAACGAGACCCGGTGGATGTATGACGGCATGGGGCGCCTCCTCGCGCTCTACCCGCCAAAGGCATGGAAGGAGCAGCGCGGGGAATACAGCTATTCCTATGACTTCCTCGACCGCCTGGTCCACACGAAAAACCCCGACGGCGGGCATGAGCGCCTGATGCGGGACGGGGAGGGAAACGTCTTGAAGCGGGTGCACCCAAACGCCTATGACCCGTATAAGGATGACGGGGAGGGGACCACCTATGACTATGACAGCGATGGGAACAACATCCGCATCCATTACCCGGACGGGGGATGCGAGCGCATCTTCTATGACAGCGAGGGCAACCGGACCCGCCATGTGATGCCGGAATCCTACGACCCGCAGACCGACGACGGGGAAGGCTGGACCTATACCTATGACGCCTGCAACCGGCTGACCGGAGTGACGGGACCGGACGGGGTGCGCCAGGCGTCGTATGCCTACGACCTGGCGGGCAACCTCACGGAGGAAACCGATGCACAGGGGCGCTGCACCTACCGCAGCTATACCGCATTCGGGGAGCTGAAAGAGCAGCTGAGGCCAGTGCTGGAAGCAGAGGGCACGATGCTCTATGAGAAGACCACATGGCAGTATGACAGATGCGGGAACGTGCTGCTGGAGCAGCGCCATGGCGGGTACTGGGACAGGGACGGCAGGCTGGTGGAGGAGGACGGCGCCGGGCTGGCGCTGCGCTTCACCTACGACAGCAGGAACCGCAGGACCCGCGTGGAGGACGGACTGGGGGCAGCCATCTCCTACCGCTATGACGTGCAGGGGAAGCTGGTCTACGAGGAAAGGGCAGTCTCCGAGGAGGTGCGCCAGGCCATCCATTACCGCTATGACCGTGCGGGGAGGCTCACGGAGCAGAGGGAGGAGCTCGACAGCGGGCTGGCGCCGCTGGAGGGAGAGCCGCGCCATGCGGTGACCCGCTGCCAGTATGATGAGAATGGAAACCGCACCGGGATCGTGACGCCGGAGGGGTACCGCATCCTCCGCAGCTATGACGCCTGCGGCCGCCTGGCATCGGAGCGCGTCATAGACGATAAAAACGGAATCGACCGGACGACCACAGCCACCTATGATCATGCGGGGAACCTTACAAGGATCGTCCGCAGGGGGAAGGGGCTGGGGGAATGGGAGCAGGGATATGGCTATGACCTCAAGGACCGCATCGTCCACGTGGAGGACTGCCTCGGGCCTGTATTTTCCTACGAATACGATAAGAACGACCGGAGGATAGCAGAGCTCCTGCCGCAAGCCGGCGCAAGGGAGACCGGGGAGCCCGGATGCCTGAAAAACCAGAACCGGTACCGTTATGATGTGTACGGCAGACTCCTGGCCAGAACCGACGGTTCCGGCACGGTGCAGGAGGAGAACCGGTACCTCCCGGACGGAAGGCTGGCGCTGTCCAGAGGGGCAGACGGGCAGGAGGCCTGGTACACATACGGCGTCCATGGCGGGGAAACGCAGATCCGCACGGCAAGGAGCCGCAGGGAGGACAGGCCGGCACAGCAGTACCGCTATGACAGCCGTGGAAGGATCACGGGCGTCGCAAACGGCAACGGCAGCGAAACGGGCTATGACCTGGACGCCTGGGGACGCATCCGGAAGATCCGCCAGGCAGACGGCGGGGAGGAAGGCTGCACCTATGACTTCGTGGGCAACATCACCAGCACCAGGGACGCAAACGGCGGCGTGACCACCTACCGCTACAACAGCCAGGGAAAGGTCTGCGAGATCATTGACCAGGAAGGGAACAGCGAGACCTTCCGGTATGACCGTGAGGGGCGCATGGCACTCCATGTGGACCGCAGCGGCAACGAAGTCCGCACCACCTACAACGTGGACGGGAATCCGGTCCTGGAGATTGGAACGGACAGGAACGGGGAGAGCCGTGCCACAAGGAGCTGGGAATATGACACATCAGGCAATGTGAGGAAGGCAGTGGCAGGAGGCTTCTGCTACACATACGAATACCGCCCGGACGGGAAGCTGCTGAAAAAGTCAGCCTCCGGCAGGACTCTGGCTTCCTGCACCTATTTTTCAGACGGCAGCCTGGAAAGCCTGACCGACGCCAGCGGAAGGCCGGTGTTTTATGAGTACGACTGGCGTGGAAA
>NZ_LNAM01000042.1 GCF_001461035.1 Acetivibrio ethanolgignens
TTATGAAAAGTAAGCTATTATGAAAAGTTGAGTCCATACTTTATTGGATTTCTTATAGTATGGACTCATTTTACTTTGCATAATTCGGCAGAAATCTCTACAAAGATTTCAGCCAGTCGAGAAGATCCTTATCCTGTTTCCACGTCGGTAGCTCGTCAGATGTTGGGCTGTTATAGGCTTCCATCAATGCCTTACGCTTCATTTTTTCGTCTGCTCTGGCGTATATTTCGGTTGTTGATATATCGGAGTGGCCAAGAAGGTCTCTTATATAAACAAGATTTACGCCTGATTGAAGCAGATGCATTGCCTTACTGTGGCGCAGCCAATGAGGGGTAATCTCATCAGAAATGTCCTTTACCCCGGCAGCCTGAGCCTGACCGGCATATTTCTTCAAAATGTATGTTACGCCAGCTCTTGTCAATGGCTTATTGCCTCGATTAGTAAACAAAGGATTGCGGCTATATACAGGCGAAGATAATCCTGCCCCTTCAATGTACTGTTTTAGTAATTCACCAGTTGGTTTCATCACAGGAACAATGCGGCTCTTACCACCTTTACCAGTCAGTATGATGGTAACAGTGTCATTTAGAGCAACATCACAAACTCTTAGATCAACCAGTTCCTGAACTCTTGCCCCGGTATCATATAGAAGAGATAATAATACGGCATCTCTCTTGCCCTGGGTAGTTGTTCTGTCTGGTTGCTCAAGTAATCCTTTTATGCTATCTAACGGGAGATACATAAGTGGTAGTTTATCTGCTTTTTTCATCGGAATCGACAAAACTTGTTGACACTGTTGTATATACTGTGGTTCCTCCACCATTAAAAAACTAAAAAAGGAGTGAATTGCAGCAAGTCGCTGGTTTCTTGTAGCGGCTTTACAGTTACGTTCATCTTCAAGCCATTGTAAAAAGCGCACAACCAACTCTTTATCCACTTTCGCAATCGTCAGCTTTTCAGGAGAAAGATTCTCCTGATCTCTGCAGTATTTTAGAAGTAACGAAAAGGAATCCCTGTATGCCAGCTGGGTATTACGTTTACTTCCAACCTGACTTGGAAGATATACGGATAGGAAGTGAGTCAGATATCGCGCGAAATCAGTTTCCTTCATGGTATACCTCCGGAATGACATATGCGCAGGAACTTTCTGCTTTCTTCATCAATTCAGGATAAACTTCTGCCGTCAAGCGTAGATATAGAGCTGTTGAATGTACAGTCTTATGTCCCATATATGTGGAAAGTATTGGGAGCATAGCAGTTAAATCTTCCTCTTCTTTGATCCACTTCTGTAAAACATGAACTGCAAATGTATGGCGGACATCATGCAGACGGGGTCCCTGACCTTTTCCACCGTGGGAAATACCAGCAGCTTCTAAATACCTGCGATATCTCTGATATACGGTCATGGGACTGATCATTGTTCTGTCGGGAGCAAGGAAGAAATAGTCACTGTCTTTTTCCCACCAGATTTTTTCTGCATAAGATACGCAAGCCTCTTTTACGGAATCTGATAATGGAATGTATCGGTCACGGTCTGTTTTGGCTTCCCGAATTGTCAGAATCCCCTCTTCAAGATTTACGTCCTTATAACGAAGCCCGACAACCTCTGATACACGGAGTCCGCAACCATACAGGATTCGAAAGATTACCGGTAATGCCAGATGCATATTTCTTGCAACCTCCCGAGGTTCTGTTTCATCAGCAGCCTTAATCACGGCAGCTATCTGCTCATGAGTAAATATATATGGAACAAATGAACTGTGATTTAATCCTTTTACCTCAGGAACAATGTAAGCATCATAGCCGAGATTATTAAGATATATGGCAAACTGCCTTATACAGGTAATACGGTGCGAACGACTTTTTTCAGATTCACCTTCGCGTGGGGCTACCCATTTTTCTGCAAGAGAACGGGATATGACTATTTCTGAGGTACCTTGTTCTTCACTGAAACGGCAGAATCGAGATAAACATTTCGGTTCATCAGCGTATTTAAAACCGAGACTTCTTTTATACTGGATAAATTCCTGTGCAATCTCTGCAAAAGTACCTGTCATTACAGGCGGTTTTCTGATTCTTGTCATGTTAGATAGCCACCTCCAATGCACATTTCTTAAGCTCAGTAATGTCAATCCTAAGATAGGTCATCGTAGTTTCCGTGGTCGTATGACCAAGGATTTCCGAAATGACAGGTAACGGAATTTTATGCTCCAGCAAGCGGCTTGCAAGACTATGACGAAGTGTATGGGAACCTTTCTTTTTCCCTTCAAGGTGAATCCCGGATTTCTGGAGATGGACTCTTACAAGAGAACCAACTGCACCTGGATTGAACTCTGTATAAGGTGGTACCTGTCTCACAAAAACATGGTCAGAGTCGGTTTTGGGTCTTGCGTTCTTCAGATAATTAATGGTTGCTTCTCCTACATCCTCCAAAAGAGGAAGTTCCAACGGACTCCCGGTTTTTACCTGTGTCAGGCGGATGACTTCTTTCTCCCAGTCGATGTTAGAGAATCTGAGATTTGCAACATCACTGCTACGCAGACCAAGTCTTGCAATCAGGAGAATAATCGCGTAGTCACGGATTCCACACGGATTTCCAAGATCAATCGAATCAAGAAGCTTTTTTACCTCGTCCGCAGAATAAGATGAAGGCAGGCGGCTTTGTCTGTTGTAATGAGGGTTGGGAAGCTTGGAAAACATTTCTTTCTCCATAAATCCATTCTCGTAGCAGTATTTCAGATAATACCGTACTGCACGCATGGTATGATTTATGGTTGGTTTTTCATAGCAACTCAATGATTCCATGAATTCCAAAACATCCTTAAGAGACAGAGCATCCAAAGAAAAGATATTTTTCTTGGTCAAAAAAGCAAAAAAACGCTCCAGATATAAACTGCATACCTTGTTGGATTTTTTTATGATTCCAATTTTTTCCCGATGGGAAATATATTCTTCTGCGCTGTTACGGAATCCATCAGGAAAAGTGTATGCTCTTTCATCCATAACAAGATAGAGAGTAATACTGCCTGAGCGCTGGTATTCAGCCAAAGCATTAATACATCGGGAATAAGTTACACACCATTTTTTCTGTTCGATTTTAGATGACATAGAATAATGATCTTCTAAAAACTGCAAACCAAAATCCATGCTGAAAGCATCAGTGTTGTGTTCTTCCGCGTATAGCAAAAGCTGATTTGTCAGTGTCTTAAATACTTTCTGATAATAGTTGGATGCACCTGCCAGAGTAAGTGCTTCCTTGGTTTGGGTGATTAATTGTTGCAATGTTAGATTTTCCATCTTGCATTCCTCCTTAAGTGATTTGATATAGATACACTTAAATCGTGATGTATTATGGAAAGTTAATCAACCCATGAATCCTTTATTTACAAGTATCTGTGCCTTCAACTTTGCATAATGTATAGCTTTTCATAACCCACA
>NZ_LNAM01000043.1 GCF_001461035.1 Acetivibrio ethanolgignens
AATTCTTACCAAAAAGGAGCCATTTCTTACCAAAAACACAAACTATTTTACACTACCTTCTACTCTGTGTTGGAGTAGGCTTATGAAATGAATTTTTGGGGATTATTTTCCTCATCATTTTTTGTGACTGTTTCCTTCGCTGGAAGCCAAAAACTAATTGAAGTATATCGATTTTGGCTTCGCCAGATACGCATTTTGTATGACAAAATGCTACTGGTCAGGGGAAAATGCCCCTGGAACCCCTAAAATACATCCTAAGTGTACGAAAAATACCCCAAAATGCCAAAGTGATGTGACAATGTTTCACTTTGATGTGACATTCTCGTAAAAGTGATGTGACAATGCATCACATTGATGTGACATTTTTTACGTCATATTTGAAAGTGATGTGACAATGTTTCACTTTGATGTGACAATTTCGTAGAAGTGATGTGACAATGCATCATTTTGATGTGACAATTTTTTATTATGTTTTTGGGAAGTACATTATCTGTCCATGGAGTTTGCTAAATTATAGTTACCAGACAGGAAGGGAGATGGTTTCTATGTATTGCAAGAGTTGTGGAGAAATGATTATAGGAAATGAAAAGGTGTGTCCGAAATGCGGAGAACCAATTTATTCGGGATTAGATATTCCCAAAAAACAAATGGAAAATTCGGAGGAGTATACCTATGTGAAACCGAAAAGTAAGTTTGCTATTTTTTATGACAAATTAATTGAAGTGGTTGGAAGGCTTATAGGTGTTGCTATTTTGGTTATGCTGGTTTGGTATATTCAGATATGGCCGCATCACATTTATAAGGTGGGGTGCAATTACTTAGAGGATAAAGTGTTTACCAAGGAAACAGAATACAAGATTAAGAAATACGATAAGAAGTATATTTCAGCTGGAAAAGACAAGGAGGTATTGGATTTAGGAGAAGGGAAAATGAGTTACCATCATTTCTATTTAGCCATACTGGTTATATGGTGATTACAATATGGTAATGGCTGTTTGGAGAAATGCAGAAGGTGTGATGCAAGTGACGTTGTGGGGAGAACTGGCGGAGAAAAATATTCTGATTTGATTATGGTAGAGCATTTTCAATCATAGTATGTTGTGTACTCTTTTTGGTGGTTTTTTGTTATATTGGTACTTTGTTATGAATAATAGGTTTATTCATAAGGATTAAAGGAGAAGGGGAAGATAAGGAGTGGAAAGAAATTGACATTGTTCGACAAAGGGAGTACAATATTTGATGTGAGTAATTTCATATTTAGCAAAGCATTCGAAAGGATGTGACGCAAAGCTATAGGGACTGTAAAATGTCAGCCAGTTGCAAATTGATTGAACATTACGGAGTTTTTGTAATGTTTTTTGTTTTAAAGCAGGTGATTAGTGTGAAAGGATACATGACGATTGCTGAAACAGCAAAGAAGTGGGGGATTGGAGAGCGAAGAATAAACACTTTGTGTTTAGAGGGAAGAATTGAAGGTGCTGAGAAATTTGGTACTGCATGGGCGATACCATCTGATGCAGAAAAACCGGCAGATAAAAGGGAAAAATCCGGGAAATATAAAAATTGGAGGAAGAAAAAAGAGAATCCTGAGGAAACTCCTGAAGAAAGTAATGATAACTGAAAATTTGTTCAAACAAGGACATATTAAGTCCAACTGATTTGATAGAATCAGATATAGAACAGAAAAAAACAGTTATTTTGTACGAGGGGTGATGAACATGGAAGAAGCAAATAAAGTTGCGCGAGTTCTTAGCATTTACAATAAGCTTGTGGGTGGAGAAATCGTAAATAAAGCATTTGAGGCAAATCGTTTTGGGGTAAATGAAAAATCAATTCAAAGAGATATTGATGAAATCCGGAATTATTTATCACAATCGACGGCAGATGGATATGGAATTGTTGGAGAAGTGGTTTATGACCGTGTCGAAAAAGGATATCGTTTGGAACAGGTTGACAACAAGAAGGTTTCCAACAGTGAATTGCTTGCGATTTGCAAGATTCTTTTGGACGGACGAGCATTTACAAAACAACAAATGAACTCAATGATTGACCGCTTGATAGAATGCTGTGCACCGAAGAAGAATCGTGAGATTGTGAAAAGCCTTTTGGCGAATGAGCAGTACCATTACATAGAGCCACATCACAAGACTGATTTTCTTGAAAGGATGTGGAAGATTGGAGAAGCGATTTCGAAGCAGCAGTATATTGAGGTTGACTACCAAGGAATTCAGGGTTCGAGTGTAAAAACAAGGAAACTGAAACCGGTAGCAATAATGTTTTCTGAGTATTATTTTTACTTATGTGCCTTTATCGAGAACGAAAAGGTAAAGGAGAACTTCAATGTGTTAAATGATTCATTTCCAACCATATATCGCATTGATAGAATCCGGAGATTGAAGGTTTTGGATGAAACCTTCAAAGTGATTTATAAGGATCGATTTGAAGAAGGGGAATTTAGAAAACGAATTCAGTTTATGTTTGGTGGCAAACTCAGGAAGGTTAGATTTGAGTATTCCGGTTACTCGGTGGAGGCAGTCCTCGACCGGTTGCCGACTGCAAAAATTGAAAAGGAAGAAGATGGTGTTTATACCATTTCGGCGGAAGTGTTTGGAGATGGCATTGATATGTGGATGAGAAGTCAGGGAGATAGGGTGACTTATGTATAATGGTGAAAACAAAATAGCAAACGAGAAAAAGACCATTCATTTATTTTTTAACATAAACACTAACAATAGTTTTTTTATAAAAATAATACCAGGAAACATAAAATGTTCCAGTTTGCGCGATGTAATTCTATTTGTGGCAAAATTCTTATCTGGTTTTAAAGAAAAACTGGAAGAGAGTATCAGAAAATTAGAGCAAAAAGGTGTTGATTTTAGTGATGACAAAAAAGTGATAGTAAATATAGATGGACTAACTGCTGAAGTGAAATGGGAAGATATCCATATTCAAAAGGATAAAGGAATATTTTCCTTTTCGATAACGATTGAGTTGAATAATTTAGACTCTTTTCTACGACTCATTGCTAATAGAGTGGAAAATAAAGTGGTTAGTGAGTGTATCAACATAGCAATTAATAATTCACCGCAAGATGAAAAATTTTGTTTGCTTGATTCAATTATTGGATGGATGAACAGATTTGACATAATATCAAGTATTGCTATGTATCTATTATGTAGTAATTCTCGTGTGAAAAAGCAAATTGATAAACATGATATACGAATTGAAGACGTTAGTGTGATAATGTAGTCCAGCTAATAAATGTCAATAGGAAAATGAAAAAAATTTGATTTCATTTTTGAACT
>NZ_LNAM01000044.1 GCF_001461035.1 Acetivibrio ethanolgignens
TGTTGGTAGATTTCTTTCAACGAAGCTTACAACGTCTCTTAAATCTTCAGCTGCAAAAAAGGTCTTGGCGGACACGCAGTAAGCCACTCTGAGTTATGAAGGCAGTTAGGAAGCATTTAGTAGCTTCGGGTGTGGTGTAGAGTAAATGTAACGCTGTAAGCAATCCTAATTGGGTGTTAGAAAGCTCTTCAATATTTAGGCTTTTATAATAAGAGCAAAGAGCTCCAGCTTGAATTGGTAGCGGGTATCTCTCTAAAGGCCTTAACGGGAGGTCTATTCCCGTGTAGACATTGTAATTTGTTCCTGTGAGAGCTACTAAGTTACTTTGATTAAAAGACATTCGCTTTCCTCCTAATGTGTTGCTGAAGTATGTTCTCTGTGTGGTAAGAGTAGTAGACTCTGTGACTGGTAGACCTTGTTGGTATTTCTTCCTTACGGTATGAGCCGTGCCTATAATTTTTCACTATAATACTAGCATAGTTGTATACAGATGTCAAGAGGCTAGCTTAAATTTCACTTTAGAGGTATTACTACACAGAAGAACAGTCAAGAGGATAGCAGATAACACCTGCTATCCTCTTTTTAACTTGAAGATAATAAAAAAGAGGTGCAAAAATTAAGCATCTCATCTTCAGGTAATATAGCCAAGATGTAATAACAAATAATTATAGGTGATAAGTAATCAGTTTAGCTATTGCTTTCTCCAAAATTATCCAGTATAATAGTTACAGCAAAACCTAAAACTACACAAAAATTTGCTATAAATAAGTAAAAATCAAGAGGAGGGTTCCACTATGAAAAAATCCAAACTTTTTACAATAATCACCTTAGCAATAGCAATACTTACTACAACTTTAACTCCAGTAACCTCAGCAACTGCACAAGCAGCAACCAAGTGCCCATTCAAAGACTACACAGGTATAAGTTATGAAGAAACATATAGTTCTAGTAATTATACTGATAAGAGCCTATCTATCTATTTTAAAGTGGGTGAGAAAGGTACTTTAAAAGTTTACAAGGGTTCTTGGAAGAAAAATAAGTATGGTGTCTGGAGTAGTTACAATACAAAGATTTCTCAAAAAAATTACAAGAAATACAAAGTAACTTTTAAGTCCAGTAACAAGAAGGTAGCAACAGTTAGTAGTAAAGGTGTTGTTACTGCTAAGGGTGGCGGTAAGTGTACAATTACTGTAAGTTCTAAATATGGAAAGGCGAAGATGTACTTTACCGTAGACGATACCAATGTTGTACTTCTTAAGATTATGAAAGAGCAGATTGGTCCTAATGTAGAACAATTAAGTGACTTTGAAAAGGTTCATGTAGTTATGCTTTGGATTAATGGAAATATTGATTTCAAGCGTACTTTTGGAGAGGAGGATGACTCCAAGACAACGATAAGCCGTGGCTACGGTATGTGTCATGACATGGCGATACTATTAAGGGATATGTGCGAGGCTTTAGGTATGGAAGCCGAGTATTACTTAAATAAAGAGATTAACCCTAACCATGCATGGAACAGAGTTAAGGTAGACGGCAAGTGGTGGGAAGTCGACCCTTCAAATGGAATACTTCCTCACATTAAAGGTGGGGTAGAGAAGACTGAAACAAATCCTACAGGTAGGTTACAGCATCCTATTGTTCAAGCATGGGATGCTAAACTTGCCGAGCTTGGAGATTGCGAAATTAGAAATGTTAATGGGGAGCCTAAGCGATTTTACAATGGTGTACAGGAAAAGGATATTCCAGGAACTCATAAGTATTACTTGGAAGAGCTTAAAGTAAAAGTAGGTCATGATAAAGTAGACCATACAAAATATCAGGATTTGTTTGTATGGGAAAACGCAAATTGGTATTAATCAAACAAAAAACCAACCCCTACCAGTTTCACCACCGGTAAGGGTTCCTATAGCAAGAGGATAGCAGATAACACCTGCTATCCTCTTTTTAACTTGAAGATAATAAAACAGAGGTACTAGAAAACTAGTATCTCATCTTCAGGTAATATAGCCAAGAAAGGAGTTAGATTTTAATGATACTATACAAAGATAAGAATAGGAGGAGGTCTTCTTATGATTAGGAAAATAACAAAACGAGTTATAGCTACTACTTTAGTCCTGGCAATAGCAATAACTCCACTAACCAACCTCAAAATTAACAACCACCCCACAAAAGCTCAAGCAGCATCTGCTAGTGATATGACAGGTGCTAAACTTTGGTCTGGAAAAAAGCTACTAAAGGAAATGGAATCCAAAAAAAGCGGTATTGATGACTATGACAAGCTAGAAAAGCAAATCGAGAAATTAAACAAAGACTACAAGGGTGATAAAACCAAGGGTAAAGATGGTAAAAAATTAAAAGGAGCTTACTACTTAACCTGGACTACCAAAAACAAACAAGCAAGCCCCAAGGTTGAGCATAGATGGAGAACCGTGGGGCATTATATTACTCCGAAACCAGTGAAGTATTCAAGTGACACACCAACCTACCTTTACAGAAAAGTATATTACAAACCTAACTACAGAATAAAGGATTCCGATGGTATTAGAGTTGATTCAACTAAGAAGTTTCAGTATACTGAGAGAACCGAAGGAGATATGGTTATTACTCGATACGTGCTTTCTTACAATTACGTTACGAAGGAAATTGTTAAATGGAACAATACGCACAAAAATAACAAGTTCAAACCTTTAAAGGATAAGGATAAGAATAAGGACGGATGGGAAATGTATGTACAGCCTATTATCGAGGCTTACAATGCAACAACTGGTAAGATTTACAAGTCCAACATCCTGTCAGTAGAAGACTGGGTAAACGCTTTAGGGGGAAATCCAACATGGGACAATTCAACTACTTTCCACACCAATTACAACAATTACTACGAATGGCATGCTAAACCTATAGAACCTCAGTATGTACAAGTCCATTATATCGAAGAAAACAACCCAGACAACAAACTTTATGAAGACCCTGCTAGAGTGAAATACGAGAATGGTGGTAAAACCTATCAAACTGCCGGAGGGCTGTATGGTGATGAAGGCAAGCAGCTATACAAATCCGAAATAGAAAACGAAGGGGAGCATTATGTTATTACAGGATTCTATGCAACCTACGGAAAGAAAGAAAGCAAAAAAGTACAATCTCAATTAAGTGCCACAAAGGTAGTGGAAGCCTATGAGACTCAAAATAA
>NZ_LNAM01000045.1 GCF_001461035.1 Acetivibrio ethanolgignens
ATAAAAGGTGATATGCGTTGACTTAGTAAAGTTATATAATTTTGTTCCTCAACGCTGTTTTACCGTCGAAATACCTTGACCTTTCCTGCCGCTTTTGCTACAATTTGCTGTGGGTGATTGCGCCCAAAACTGAATAAAACCTGAAACGAACTGTTGTAAAAATCGAACATTTTACAGCAGTTTTTTTGTACCCAAAATCAGAAAGGAAGTGGCAGAAATGACAAATCGAAACCGCACCAATCCGGTGCAATTTTATCTCAGCGATGATGAGCAGTACATCCTCAACACCAAATTCAAAGCATCCGGCATGAAGAGTATGTCTGCGTTCCTGCGCAAGCTGATCTTATATGGATATGTGTATGATGTTGATTACAGTTACCTGCGAAATTATAATACGGAGTTGGGACGTATCAGCTCCAATTTAAACCAGATCGCAAAGAGGGTAAACAGCACCGGAAACATTTATCAAGAGGATATAAACGAAGTAAAGGAGTTGATGAATAAAGTATGGTGTACACAAAAATCCATGCTATCAAAGCAACCGTTGATAAAGCGATAGAGTATATCTGTAACCCGGACAAAACCGATGAACAAATCTATGTTTCGTCTTATGCGTGTGCGCCCGAAACTGCGGCGATTGACTTTAAATATACGCTTGACCATTGCAGGGAAAACAGTCCCAACAAAGCCTATCATCTCATACAGGCTTTTTCTCCGGGCGAGGTCGGTTATGAGGAAGCGCACCGCATTGGAAAAGAGCTTGCAGACAAGGTTTTAGAGGGGAAATATTCGTATGTTGTCACCACGCATATTGATAAGGGGCATATACACAACCATATCATCTTTTGTGCGGCTGACAACATCGAATATAACAAATACCATGACTGCACACAGACCTACCACCGCATCCGCCACCTGAGTGATGAGCTGTGCAAAGAACACAATCTTTCTGTCATCATTCCCGGCGGTGAACGTGGCAAAAAATACAAGGAATGGCAGTCTGATCAGAATGGTTCGACCTGGAAAACACAGCTTCGGCGGGACATCAATTTCTGTATCAAATCAGCTTCCACTTATGAAGAATTTCTTCTTCTGATGCGGGCAAAAGGTTACGAAATCAAAGGGGAAACTTTTGGAGAAGATGCTGCAAAATATATCTCTTTCCGACCTCTGGACAAGGAGCGTTTTGTCCGTGGCAGTGCTAGGTCTTTAGGGAAAGAATACACAAAAGAACGTATCAGGGAACGCATTGAAAAGAAACGGGAACGAAAGGCAACGATCCCCAAAAGGGACTACTCTGCCCGCAGGCCCATTGACACCTCAGACGAAAAATTTCAGAGCAGTCCGGGACTTCAAAGGTGGGCTGCCATCGAGAATTTAAAGATTGCCGCACAGAGCTATAATGAAGTCGGTTCCCTGTCAGAACTGGAACACAAAATTGCGGTGAAAACCGAAGCCGGAAAGTCTGCAAAACAGAGCGTTGTGGAACTGGAACACCGCATGAAAGACCTTGCGGAAATCATCAAATATGCTGAGCAGTACAAGGACAACCGATCCTATCATATCGCTTACAAGAAAGCCAAGAACCCGGACGCTTATTTCCGCAGATACGAGAGCCAGATCATCCTCTATGGCGGCGCAAGACGGGTGCTTGAACAAGCAGGCATCAAGCTAAAAGGATTGAATGTGGATAAGCTGCGAGCCGAGTATCAGGCATTGGAAACGCAGAAAAAAGAACTGACCGCAACCTACAAGAGCTGCGAAATAGAGGTGCGAAATTTAAAGCGGAAACAGGAAAATCTGAATCAATATCTCGGACGGACACAAACCGATCCGGTGCAGGAACAACAGACAAAAAACAAAAATCACAGCTTATAAAACAATGGGGGAGAATACTATCCATCAGATAGCACTCTCCCCTCTGAATCAATTCTTACACACTTTACTTGACAAACTCTCAATTCTGTTCTTCATCCAGCCATTCTTTTAGCTTTTTCTGTAACAGCTTTTTATCCGGCAAATATAATTTATACTCTTTTGCATAAATATTGGCATTTTCTGGGAGTGTTAAATCGACAAGAGCCTCATCACTTTGCTTACAGAGTAAAATACCAATCGTCGGATTTTCTCCCTCAATTTTCTCATACCGGTCATAATAGTTTACATACATCTGCATCTGTCCTAAGTCCTGATGTGTAAGCTCATCAATCTTAAAATCTATCAAGACATAGCACCTTAACAATCTGTTATACAGAACCAGGTCAACATAAAAATTTTTGTCATTAAATGTAAACCTCTTTTGCCGCTGTTCAAAGAGAAAACCTTTCCCCAACTCCAAAAGAAACTTCTGCATTTTCCCAATTACCGCCGATTCCAGATCACTTTCATGATATGCTGCTTTATCCTCCAGTCCTGCAAACTCCAGTACATACGGAGTATGTAAAATATCTTCTGGTTTCTGCGGAACGGCACCTTCATTTGCCAATCGCATCACATCATTTTTATCTCTGCTCAATGCAAGTCTTTCATACAAACTGGAGTGAAATTGTCTTTTCAAGGTGCTTACATTCCAGTTAGAACGTATTGCTTCCTTTTCATAAAAGTCTCTTTCGTCCTTATCCTCTATACGCATAAGTATCTGATAATGTGTCCAGCTCAGCTTAAATGGTATTTTTTTGTATGCCGTTTCTAATTGTCCAATTCCTGATTGGACAATTCCAAAAGCCTGTTCAAATTGTCCAATTCCCGATTGGATAATTTCATCTTCTCTATCTTTGTAAGCCATGTAAAATTGCCGCATTCCTGCAACATTGCTTCTTGAAAAACCTCTGCCATATTCTTCTGTCAGATATGATGACAAAGAATCCAAGACTTTTGCTCCATATTTTGCTCTTTCTGAACCCTGCTGTTCCTGCTCGATAATATATCTTCCAAGCAGAAAACTGGTAAGAACTGTAATTGCATTTGCCATTTGTCCCATATTACTTCTGGCACTGTCAATCAGCTTTTTTGATTTATCGTAACTATTCAGTACCACCCTTATTCAAAGATGAAATCAGGGTGACCTGAGATCGCA
>NZ_LNAM01000046.1 GCF_001461035.1 Acetivibrio ethanolgignens
TTTCCGTTACAACGGTACCGACATTTCTTTACCTGAAATTTATAAGCAGAATAAGAAGCGCCGTGGCAAATCAAGATATCTATTATCTGTCATGGTAGATGTCATCAAAGATGGAGAAGCTATACCCGCTAAGGTAGTTTATGTTCGCAATAAAAACAACCGTAAGGAATATCTCTGTATCATTTCCACTGATATCACAATAGATGAGGATGAAATCATCCGTATTTACGGAAAGCGGTGGGATATCGAAGTATTCTTTAAAGTCTGTAAAAGCTATCTCAGACTTGGTAAAGAATGTAATTCTCTTTCCTATGATGCAATGACTGCTCATGTAGCCGTTATTTTTACGAGATATATGATGCTCATTGATAACTTAATTACTGCCAGATATTGAATTTTCAAGGTGCATAGCTAAAATCTATGTGCGAAGTTTGAGTAATATAGCCATAATTGAATTAATCCAATAAACTCACATAATTTGTAAGATAAGCTTTTTATTTTCTTTTCCTTTTGTATCCAAAGGAATACTATCTTTATTATAATAAGGGAGGCAGTTGGTATGGAACTCTCTTTTTAGGATTTTTATATCCGTCAATAAAATAGTCAACTAACCCCTTATTATAAATATATAATTGCCCCTTTAGTCAGCTGATATAATTTTGCTAATCGTCTTTTACTCCATTTTTTTGGATGCTTTTGAATTTCCCCAAATAATATATCTATCCAGTATAAAGCATATTGCACTGAACACACATATCGGTATGATTAGGAACAATATCCTAATCGAAAAGTGTGCGATAAAGCGGCTGGAAATTATCAGCATCGCGAATCCAAATATTCTCATAACAGTTGATAATAGTGAAGTAATTGCAGATATGTTTCCAACATTAACAATTTCACTATATTTTATTTCTGTATAATAAGCCGCTATTGTGATTGCAAAAACCGGGACTGCATAAAGAAACAGTTGTAGAATCGGCTTATTTATAAGAAACATTAATGCCACAGCTACTATTGCAATCATAAAAATCGGTACAGAAGTATTCCTAAACAATTTATTTACAGGAGCCTTATAAGCTAATATGGTAATAAGCTGAAAGGAAAGGTAAATACATATAAACCAATCTGAATTGATTCCATATTCGATAAACAGGCTCTGCCATAGCTGATAATGAACTTGTAAAAACATTTGAAATAACGCAAATAATATCAGCATATATCTTAATTGCTTTGTTTCTCTTATCTCTCTTAAAGAATCTTTTACAATGATAAGTATACTTCGGTTCCCTGATTTATCCACCCGATTCGGAATTCTGTAAAACACAACAATCAGCAACACATTAAGAAGCACAATACCAAGCATTACCCAATAAATATCCGTATTTATTATTCTATGTAATACAAATCCTAAGCAGGCTCCACCAATAGCTGATATCGAGGAAATCTGACTCATAGTACTAATGAAGCTCCCAATCGCATTCGACACTTTTTCTTTATCCTTGTTCTCTTTAATCCAAATTATAATATCAGAATCGATTGTTCCCGTTTCCATAGCTGTTGAAATGCCATATATAAACCAAGTAAGAATAAGAAACCAATAATTATCCGTACTAAGAATCAAAAGGTAGCTAAGCATCAGTAACAAGGACGAGATTAGATAAATATTTTTTTTGGGATATTTGTCTGCCAAAACTCCAGAGGGGTATTCAAACAGTACCACACCACATGAATAAAATGCCTGTATCATTGCTATTTGGGAATAGTCCATGCCTTTATCCAAAAAAATCAACGTTAAAAAAGCATGGGGCATCGCAATAGCTGCACTTTTTAGAGCTAAAGCCACATAATAAAAAATCACAGAGCTATCTGTATTGTCCACACATTTTACAATTTTCATTTTTACTTAATGCCACCCTTTCAACATTAAACTCAAGGTTACCGATTCCAACCCTGCTTAAAAGACCCATAATATGCATATACAATCCTCCTCTCCAATTTTGAATTCATCATTTTGATAACGCGTGACTGCTTCAGCGTGTTATCGAGATATAGTATAGTGAATAAGTTTTTTTTTGTCAATATTTTTTCGAATTTGAGTTTCCCCATTTTTTGTAACAAATAAAATGTACAAAATTAGTCCACTTGTTTATGTAAATAAAAAAGCAAAAACACCACCATAAATGTTATAATTAAATCACCATAAAATAATAAAACAAAGGAGTGTTTTTGCATGATTAATTATAACAGATTAGGATATGAGATTAAAAGAGATTTATCTAAATTTTCTGAAAAAATTTCAAAAAACTTAAAAAAACCCAAAAGCAAATTTGTGGTACAAATGTTATATGGTATTTTAGCAGGCAATAAAATTCATTTGAGTGAAATTGCTCGTTCCTTAAATGAGAAAATTACTCTGAAAAAAACTATAGATTGTCTTTCAAGAAATCTGTATCATTTCTCCGAGAAAAATCTTGTTATGGAAAATTATATTTCAGAAGTCAAAACAATAACAGATGAAAAAAATTCTGTTATTGTTATAGATAATTCTGATATTACAAAGCCTTGTAGTCCCCAGATGGAAGCTATTTCGGATGTACGTGATGGAAGTACTGGTGAAATCAGAAAGGGATATTTTACTATAGAAGCAGCTATTTTATCTAAAGATAAAAAGATGCCTATATCTGTTTATGAAAAAGTTTTTTCCACAGCTGAAAGTGGATTTGTAAGTATGACACATGAAAATATTAACTGCCTAAAGTCTTTGTCGGAACATTTTAGTAAAAGCTGTGTTCGTACTCTTGATAGAGGTTTTGATGCAAATGAATATTACAAGTATTTCTTAAAAAATAATGAAAAATTCGTTATTCGTGCAAAAAAGAATCGAAGTATTATTTATAAAAACCAAACGCAAAATATTATGGATGTTGCAAAAAAATATAAAGGGAATTATCGAATGGATTTTATGGATAAGCATGGCAAAAAAATTGAATGCAAAATTAGTTACATTCCAGTAAGTTTATGTGAATTTCCTAAACAGAATTTAGGACTAATTGTTGTATATGGTTTTGGAAAAGAACCTATGTTATTGCTTACAAATTTAAAATCGTCAGAAAAGAAAAAACTTTGTATGATTATTACAAAAGTATATTTGATGAGATGGCGTATAGAGGAATATTTTAAATTTAAGAGACAACAATTTGGATTAGAAGATTTGAGAGTTATGTCATTACAATCTATCCGAAATTTAAATTTATTTGCAAACCTTGTGGCAGGTTATATTGCAATAATAAACTCAGAAAAAGATGATACTATTTTTATGTTGGAATTGAAGGAATGTTCTAAGAGAATTTATAAGATACTTTTCGAAAAAATTAATTTTTACACTTTCATCATCTGCCATTTTTGTTTTCTTCTTTATACAGGTAAGTGCTACAGATCTGCTTCTGAATACTGGCGAACATGATATATCCTTCACGCTTATTACCTGTAGAATAAATGATGATTTAATAAGTCAGGTTGCAGATCTTGGAAAAGGTCAGAAAATCAAAGTAAAAGGATATTGTTCCGAAGTTGGCGAGATTATGGGATATACAATTAAGGTTGAATCCATAAGTGCAGAATAAGTTTCATTCATCGTTTTGCTTAAAAATCAGAATTTCTTATAAATACAGGTAAAAAAGGAGTATCGCTCTATAACTAGCTTTTAGTTATTTTGCGATACTCCTTTTTAGGATAGCTTGTCCTTATAAATGGATTTTCCAGTTTTTATATCAATATGCTCTAGCTGACGGTAAGCCTCCGAGGTGCTTTTTAGGTTCTTACAGGAAAGCCGGTATTCAATATAGGTGCTGACAATGTAATAAACAACAGCAAAAAACGGTACACCGATAAGCATACCGATGAGACCAAACAGACCACCTGCTGCAAGGATAGAAAAGATAACCCAGAAGGCAGAAAGACCGGTAGAGTCTCCTAAAATGGTAGGGCCAATGATATTGCCGTCAATCTGCTGAAGAACCAGAATAAAGATTAGAAAATACAGGCACTTCATTGGGTCAATAAATAAAATCAAAATAGCACTTGGGATAGCTCCAAAGTAAGGACCAAAAAATGGAATTACATTGGTAACGCCTACAATAACACTGACTAACAGGGTATATGGCATTTTAAAAAAACTCAGTCCAATAAAGCAGAGAACACCCATAATCATGGAATCGATAATTTTTCCCATGATAAAGCCACCGAAAATTTTATTACTCTGGCGGAGAGTTTCGATAATAACGTTGGCCGGATGCGTTTTAAAAAGGGCGTAAATAATCATTTTCCCCTGAGCTGCAAAATGTTCTTTTTCTATCAGAATATAGACGGAAACAATAATACCAATCAATAGGTTTTTAATGATATTGATAATGCCAATAACGCCGGTAGCAAAATAGTTTACCCAGGTGTTAACCTTAGATAAAAGGTCGGTTTCCACCCAGTTTTCAAAGTAGTCAGTAATTTTTACAATGCCTTCTTTAACATAGGAGGCTACAAGCTGGTTGTTATCCAGGGTATGATTAATCCAGTTGGTGAACATATCAATATGTCCAGGCATGTCCTTTATAATTCCAGTGATACTGACATATATCTCCGGAATAATCAGGCTTCCTAAAATATAAATGAGGAAGAAGGCTATCAGGAGAGAAAGAAAAATGGCGATACCACGGATAAAGGAAGAGATACGGGAGCTTACGGTATCCTTTTTACTTTTAGAAAGAACAAATCGGATAAGCTGCCGTTCAAAAAAATCCATAATCGGTGAAAGAAGATAAGCTATCACAAAACCAATTATAATTGGCTGAAGTATCCCTGTGAGCTTATGAAAAAAGGAACGTATCGTATCCAGGCGGAATAAAAGAAAAAAGAAGATTACGGCTGCAGCAATAACCAGAAAGGAAACTACTCCTACTGTAAAATAAGCCCGGAATCCCTGTTTTTTTGGTTCATTTTCTAAATCATGTATCATGATAACAGACCTCCTGTCTGACATAAAATTTTGATAAATGTATTCTGTAATTATTATAGCAGATAGAGAGAAAAAAACCAATACTGGAAGAAAATAATAAAAAAATAGAAAAAACAAAAAAATTTTTGTCAACAATGATAAAAAATATTGTGTTTTTATAAAAGATATGTTATAGTATTAACAAAAAAGGAGGATAAATAAAAACTATGGGGAAAACAACAAATAACAATGTCAGTATTGACAACATTTATCAGCTGGATGGCAGAGTGCCGATAGCAAAAGCGATTCCTTTTGGACTTCAACATGTGTTGGCGATGTTTGTATCCAATTTGACACCAATTCTTATGGTAACAGCAGTAGCAAAGCTTGCTGGAACAGATATCGTTGGTATTACGGGTGTAGATCAGGCGATGCTTCTACAGGCTGCGATGTTTATTGCCGGATTGGGAACACTGATTCAGCTGTATCCTATCTGGAGAGTGGGAGCTAAGTTACCAGTGGTCATGGGAGTAAGCTTCACCTTTCTAGCATCATTGCAGTATGTAGCAAGTACCTTTAATTATGAGACAATGATAGGGGCAATTATTGTCGGAGGCTGTATTGAAGGTTGCCTTGGACTTTGTGTTAAGTACTGGAGGCGGTTTGTGGCACCAATTGTATCAGCCTGTGTAGTAACAACCATCGGATTTTCGTTGCTTTCCGTAGGTGCAAGATCCTTTGGTGGCGGTTATGTAGAGGATTTTGGTTCTATAGAGAATATGATAATTGGTACTGTAACTTTGCTGGCATGTATTTTATTTAATTTATTTGCCAAGGGCTTCTGGAAACAGTTAAATGTATTGTTTGGTCTTGTAGTAGGATATACCTGTGCAGCAGTTATGGGCATGGTAGATTTTAGTAATTTTGCTGTTACCATTGATGAGGTAGGCTACATATCCCTCCCAAGATTTATGCCATATACACCACAGTTTAATATTGGAGCGATTATTGCAGTATTGGTAGTATTTTTAGTATCGGCAGCAGAGACAATTGGTGATACAACAGCAGTAGTATCCGGTGGACTGGGAAGAGATATTACAGAAAAGGAGCTTTCTGGTTCTTTAGCCTGTGATGGATTTTTAAGTGCTGTATCTGCCTGCTTTGGATGTACACCGATTACCTCTTTTAGCCAGAATGTAGGCCTGGTAGCTATGACAAAGGTAGTTAATCGTTATACCATTATGTTTGGTGCTCTGACCCTTATTCTTGCGGGACTGTTCCCGCCAATCGGAGCATTTTTCTCAACACTTCCGCAGCCGGTATTGGGAGGTTGTACTATTATGATGTTTGGTACCATTGTAGTCAGCGGCTTTACAATGCTGAGCAAATGTGGTTTTACACAGAGAAATACGGTAATTGCAGCATTGGCAATTAGCATTGGAATTGGATTTACTCAGGTACCAGGTATCTACAGTGCATTTCCAAAGATGGTAAATGATATTTTTGGGGGCAATCCGGTGGCTGGTGTATTTGTAATCGCTATGGCTCTGAATCTAATACTTCCAAAGGATATGGAAGTAAAGCGAGTTTCTTCTGAAAAATAAACAAAATTGACTCCTGATTCATATCTTAATAAAAAGAGTGAATCAGGAGTTTTTTATGTTTAAAGTAATGGTAGATGCAGGACATGGCGGTTTTGATAATGGAGCAACCTATGAAGGAAGAAGAGAAAAGGATGATACACTAAGGCTTGCCTTAGAGGTAGGAAGGATTCTGGAAGAGAATGGAGTAGATGTGGCCTTTACTCGGACAGAGGATATTTACCAGAGTCCTTCGGCAAAAGCCAGAATTGCAAATAACAGTGGAGCCGACCTTTTGGTTTCCATCCACCGGAATGCAGCCTATGCACCGAATACCTATAATGGAGTACAGACGCTGATTTATAATACAGGAGATATCAAGGAAACAATCGCAAATAATATCAATGAAGAGCTTGCTGAGGTCGGGTTTCAAAACCTGGGAACAGAAGTAAGACAGAATCTGGCAGTGCTGCGGCAAAGCCAGATGCCTGCAGTTTTAGTAGAAGCTGGTTTTATCGACAGCGACAAGGATAATGAGATTTTTGATGAATCCTTTTATGAAACAGCAAATGCAATTGCCCAAGGAATTTTACGGTCAATTTAGTAATGCCACACTGTAGTTATAAAATCTTAAGAATTCTTTAAAAAAAAATTTACAGAAATAGTAAGCTTTCTAGGATATGATAAATGAAGATAAAGAAGGAACTGTTTCGTTAGAGATAACAGAAGGAACAAAAGAAAGGAGAAATATAGATGAAGCAGAATATCCTTGATATAAAAAAGCTGATGAATGGGGCGACTATTGCAGGTATGCTGACTCTCTTAGTGCTTGTAATCCTGGGCTTTCGGATAGGGATTTTCCAGTCAGCAGAAAGCTTTCGCTCTTTTATAGAAAAGGGTGGACTATGGGGCATCGTGCTTTTTATTACCTTTCAGGCGGTACAGGTAGTAATTCCGGTGCTTCCGGGTTCCCTGGGCTGTGTGGTTGGTGTAATGGCCTTTGGACCGGTTATGGGATTTATCTATAACTACCTGGGAATCTGTCTTGGTTCCCTGTGGGCTTTTTTATTGGCCAGGCAGTATGGGCGTCCCTTTGTGAAAAAAATTACCAAGCCAGAGCACTTTGAAAAATATCAAAGCTGGCTGGAAAAGGAAAAACGCTTTGATACGCTGTTTGCAGCAGCAATATTTTTTCCGGTAGCACCAGATGACTTTCTTTGCTTTTTAGCTGGTTTAACAAAAATGACGGTAAAGAAATTCTCTGTTATTATTCTGCTGGGGAAACCAGCTGCTTTAGCTGCATACAGCTTTGCTTTGACAATGGGCTTTGAACAGATCATGAAATTTTTAGCCTAGACGGAGAAGAATTAAAAATGGAGGAAGGAGAGTTAAGATGATTTATATAAACATGCTTTCAAAAGCACACACCGTAAAGGGACAGGGGGTACTTTCAGCCCATGATGAGCAGGTAAGGCTGGTAAAAACAAGACTTTCAGATACCTGCTTTGTAACAGAGGATGACAGAGTGATGGGAGAGGTGAATCATTATCATACCATTAATCTACAATATTTTTTCCATGCTCTGTGGGCGAAATTAAGAGGCCGGGTGAGAGTAGGATATGTACATTTTTTGCCTGAAACACTGGAAAATAGTATTCATCTTCCGAATTGGATGAGAAGGATTTTTTACTGGTATGTAATTCGGTTTTATAAGGAAATGGATGAGCTGGTGGTTGTAAATCCGTATTTTATTAATGAACTTGAAAAATATGGTATTCCAAAGGATAAGGTAACATACATTCCTAATTTTGTTTCTGCCTTGGAATTTTATCCGGCAAAGGAAAAAAAGAAGAATGACCGTTTTACGGTTCTTTGTGCAGGGCAGCTTCAGAAGAGAAAGGGTGTGCTGGAGGTAATACGTCTGGCTGAGGAGCTTCCCCAGGTACGCTTTTTATGGGCTGGAAATTTTGCTTTTGGTAAGATTTCAGAAGGGTATGAGGAAATCAGAAAGGCTGTCGAAAATCCACCGGAAAATTTAGAATTTCTGGGACTTGTAGATAGAAAAGCCATGAAAAGGCTTTATCAGGAGGTAGACTTGTTTTTTCTGCCGTCCTACGAGGAACTGTTTCCAATGACGATTTTAGAGGCCTGGAGCTGTCATACACCGGTTCTGGTACGGAAGCTTCCAATCTATCAGAATGTACTTTTCGATTTTGTAGAATATGGAGAAAATCTGGAAGATTTTAGGGATAAAATCCAGCGGTGGGAAAAAAAGCCACCAGCCATGGAGCTACTAAGAGAGGCTGCTAAGCGGGGAAGTGCTTATTATTCGGAAGAAAGAATTGCCGGATTATGGAAAGAATTTTATATAGTTGCCAAGGAGCACCATTATGTTTATAATAATAGTCAGTATAAGAAACTAATGGGAGATAGAGTAAATGGCATACATTATTGATGGAAAAAGAATATCTGGTGAAATTAAGGATGAGGTAAAGGAACGTGTAGAGAGGCTGAAAGCACAGGGAAGGGAGATTAGGCTGGCAGTAGTGCAGGTAGGAAGTGATCCGGCGTCCACTGTTTATGTGGGAAATAAGAAAAAGGCCTGTGATTATGTAGGAATCTGCTCCCTCGCCTATGAGCTTCCAGAGGAAACGACAGAGGATGAACTGTTAGCATTAGTAGAAAAACTGAATGAAGATGACAGTGTAAATGGCATTTTAGTGCAGCTTCCGCTTCCTGTTCATATCCGAGAGGATAAGATAATAGAAACTATTAGTCCAAAGAAGGATGTGGATGGTTTTCATCCTCAGAGCGTAGGTGCTTTAAGTATTGGAAGAGAGGGCTTTGTATCCTGCACTCCTGCAGGGATTATTGAGCTTTTGAAGCGTTCTGGCATTGAGATAGCAGGAAAAGAGTGTGTTGTTGTCGGAAGAAGCAACATCGTAGGAAAACCGATGTCGATGCTTCTATTACGGGAAAATGGAACGGTAACGGTCTGCCATTCTAAAACAAAGAATTTAAAGGAAGTTACAAAAAGGGCTGACATTCTGGTGGCAGCTATCGGAAAACCAAGGTTTATTACAGAGGAATATGTAAAGCCGGGAGCCTGTGTGATAGATGTGGGCATTCACCGGAATGAGAATAATAAGCTTTGTGGTGACGTGGATTTTGAAAGGGTAGAGTCGGTTGCAGGAGCCATTACACCGGTACCGGGTGGCGTTGGTCCGATGACGATTTCTATGTTAATGTACAATTGCCTTTGGGCAGTGGAGAGAGAATACAAATGAAAAATGTAACTATGCAGGAAACGACAGAGATGTTTTTTTATCATGAGCAGAGTTTTTCTGTTATGATGATAGAAAAAGGGGAGCTTTTTTGCCCGTGGGAGCTGGGGCTTCTTTCCCAGAAACAGAACAAGGAAGAGCTTTTCATAAGAGGCAGCTATCAGATAGAAGATTTTGTACTTTATCTAGAAGGCTTTGAGGCTTACAGCAAACAAAAGGAGCTAATAATAAAAAAGGAAGATCTACATATACCATTAAGCTATAATGGAAGTGTATTGCTTGTACGGGAGCTATTAGAGAGATATGCAGAATACAAGCCTCTTTACGGATATAAAAAGCTTATGGAGCTTATTTTTGATCACGGTAAACTTATAACGGCCATTGATCATAGCCGTGCGATGTACCGGATACGAAGAAATCTGGAAGCGGGACTTCGGGATATGGCCAATCCCAAAGATGCCCGTTGTATTTTAAGTTTTATCGATGATTTGTTTGTTGGAAAATATAAGGAGTCTATCCGTACCAGATATTTTCAGGCGATAAAGAGAGCGATGGGAAAGGCATGGAGGAGGCTGGGAAAAAAAGATGAATCATAACCGGCTCTGGACGAAAAACTTTACGATTATTACCCTTGGAACGGTTGTTTCTATGCTGGGCAATGCGGTATCAGGCTTTGCCATCAGTCTGTTGGTGCTGGATTATACAGAATCTACATTTTTATATGCATTATTTATGGTGGTATATAATCTGCCAAAGATAATAACACCGATTTTGGCAGGTCCTTATGTAGATCGTTTTTCCAGGAAAAGGGTAGTCTATATACTGGATTTTTTGAGCTCCGGTATCTATCTGATTATGTTCTGGGTACTGGGACAGGGATTTTTTCATTACGGAGTATTTTTGCTGGTCTGCCTTTTGGTGGGTTCCATTGATGGTATTTATACCGTGGCTTATGACAGCCTGTACCCGAATCTGGTCAGCGAAGGTAATTTTTCAAAAGCATATTCCATATCCAGTATGATATATCCACTGGCAGCTTTTATGGTGCCAGTGGCTTCTTTTGCGTACAGTTATTTTGGAACGGCGGCTCCGTTGTTTTTATTTAATGCAGTTACCTTTTTTATTGCAGCGGTTTTTGAAACACAGATTGATTATAAGGAGAAGCATATAAAGAATGAATATCAGCATTTTGATGCTGCATCCTACAGACGTGACTTTAGGGAAGGACTGCAGTATTTGCTTGCAGAGAAGGGGCTTTTCATTATCACTGTTTATTTTTGTATTACGATATTTTCCGGTGGTGCGATAGAGACACTGATACTGCCGTTTTTTAAAAATCACCCCCAATACTTTCATACAGCAGTAGATGTAGTTACACTGTATACGATAGTAACCGGCTGTGGTGTTATAGGGCGTCTGGCTGGAGGCATGATTCATTACCGCTTTAAGTACCCGGCAGATAAGAAATTTATGATTGCATTAACGGTATATACAACCATCAGTTTTTTAGATATTTTCCGGCTGTACCTGCCGATAAACCTGATGATGCTTACCTATTTTATTACGGGAATTATGGGAGTAACCTCTTACAATATCCGTATTTCAGCGACCCAGTCCTATATTCCGGATGATAAAAGAGGAAGATTTAATGGTATTTTTAATATGGCCTGTACCTGTGGCAGCATCGTAGGCCAGCTTCTGGCAGGTGCCCTGGGTGACTTTTTCCCGGAACGGAGAATTATTATCGGCTTTGCATTGATTAATCTGGCTGCTGTGTGGCTGGTAATGTATCAAGGTAGAGAAGCAGTGAAAAAGATATACAACAGGAGTGTGTAGATATTGACATTTTAGCCTCCCTATCATACTTTAGGGAGGCTGATTTTATGACGATACCAAAGGTATAGATTGAAAATTGTGAAAAAGTAGAGAAAGAATGGCTCCTGTACGCTCTCATAGGAAGAAGTACAGGAGCCATTCCTTTGCAAACTTTTATTTCAGAATACCCGTTACTGTATTGACTTCAGAGCCTTCCGTATATTCCAGACGGATAGTATCGCCTTCCTGGTAGGTTACGATGCCGATATGCTCACCGACGTTGACATCATAGATACCGCTACGGCCCTTTAACAGTACATAGTAGTGCGAATTGCCTTCGATGACGCAGTCGGCAATTTTTTCAATTACACCGGTAATTGTTTTCGTATCTTCGGTGGAAATCTCAGCAGAAATATTATTCTGCTTTAGCTGGGTGACATAGTCCTTTTCACATTCGGCTATCGTATCACCAATAGCTACAATGGTATACTTTTCAATATTTACCATGGCATATTTCTTAACCAGACCGGCACTGTCCTTAAGGGCAATGAAATAGGTTGGCTCATTGGAAATATTTAAAAGCAGTGGGAAGGTAGCTACATAAGATAAGTTCTGTACCTTACCCTCGGCAGAGGCCATGGCAGAGTATTCCTTTGCACCGGAGATAGAGTAATAGCGGGTTTCTGCAGTACGCTGATTCATCAGAACAAATCCAACTAAGGATTCATCACTGACGACGCTGGTAACACCGGTATATACCCAGACATCATCATCCAGGGCAATGTAATTATAGCCTTCCGTTGTCTGTAAGCAGTCCTTTTGACCGAAAATGGAATTTAAGAAGCCGTGCTTTAAGGTTCCATAGTAATCATAGTAGGAAACTAAAAGGTTAGCTGAATATACACGGTCAATCCAGGTAGGAACCTCATCTACCTTGTAGTTTGTCATTTCTCCTGTAATTGCATTAACCAGAACTACATTTTTAACGGTCTGGCCACCGAAAAGACCGATAGTAAAGTCCTTAACCGGGCATACCCAGTAAGGAGTACCTTCCTCATCAATCTCAAAGTTAATGGTATCAAAGATATAGGTCGGATAATTAAATCTTAAGTGGCGGTAAATATAACGTCCGAAATGCTCAGACTCGGAATATTTGATACCAGAAGAAAGCTTAACACACTCGGCATTCTGGGTAGCCATATCAATTTTAATATAGGCTGGAAGTCCGTCCTTGCGGTTGGTAAGCCATTTAAACAGGCTGGCGTATTTTAATGGTGTGACCCGGACCGGAGCATCGTTTAAATTAATCTGTGCATAGTTATCTGCGACCTCAAACTGAGATACATATTCTACCATGCTTCCCATTTTACGGGAGCCTAACAGGGCAGCAGAGTCTTTATCCAGAAGTGGAATCTCGCTATAGGAAATCTGTTCGATATCCTGGGAAAAATCCCGGGTTTCTATGTTGATTAAATCCCGGTATTTTTTAGCATTGATAATCGGAGAGGATAACAAACTTCCGATGGCATATACGGCTAAAAGAACCAAAGTAAGGCTTAAGAAAAGCTTGAATACAGGGTTCTTTTTGGCCGGGCTTTCCAGATTCATTTCCAGATTTTTGCCGTTTTGCTTTAACCTTGGGCGGCTACCGAAAATAAGGGCAACAGCGGTCATAATTGCGAAAAGAATAAATAAAAATATCCAGAAGTCACGGGAATGGATATTAACCGCTGGTAAATAAATGTAATAGCAGATACTGCCAATCACCAGAAGAAAGATGAGGGGCAGCAAAATACGCGATAATTTTTTCATAAAATAAAACCTCCACATATAGCATTTTCTCTAATGATAACACTAATTTTAGGAAAGTTAAAGAAAAACTTATGATTTGGGTATTTCCTTTTAGAAAAAAAGCTGGTAGAATACAAGTTATGTAAGAAAGAAAGGAATGTAACGAATGAAGCTATTATTTGTTTCTCTGGGCTGCGATAAGAACCTGGTAGACAGTGAGGTTATGCTGGGACTAATCCGGGACAGAGGCTGGGAAATAACGGATGATGAAAATGAAGCAGAGGCGGTTGTAGTAAATACCTGCTGCTTTATACATGATGCAAAGGAGGAAAGCATCAATACCCTGATTGAGATAGGGGAGCTTAAGAAAACAGGAAAGGTAAAGGTGCTAGTGGCAGCAGGCTGTCTGGCACAGCGTTACCATGATGAGATAAAGGAAGAGCTTCCGGAGGTGGATGCGATTATTGGAACGACTGCTTATGAACATATTGTTGAAGCAGTAGAGACAGCCTGGAATGGAAAGAATTATGAAAAGCTGGAGGAGCTTAGCTATCTTCCAAAGAATGAAACTACCAGGATAACTACAACAGGAGGTCATTATGCCTACTTAAAGATTGCAGAGGGGTGCGACAAGCATTGTACCTACTGTATTATACCAAAGATCCGTGGAGACTTCAGAAGTGTTCCAATGGAAAAGCTTCTGGAGGAGGCCTCTTATTTGGCTCTGAATGGTGTAAAGGAGCTGATTTTAGTTGCTCAGGAGACCACTCTTTACGGAAAAGATATTTATGGGGAGAAGAAGCTTCCAGAGCTTTTACGGGAGCTGTGCAAGATTTCCGGTCTTGAGTGGATACGGCTTTTATACTGTTATCCGGAGGAGATTACAGACGAGCTGATTCAGGTTATCAGGGAAGAGAATAAAATCTGCAATTACCTGGATATGCCGATACAGCATTGTGCAGATTCAATTTTAAAGCGGATGGGCAGAAGGACCAGTAAGGCAGAGCTTGTGGAGATTGTTACAAGGCTCAGAAGGGAAATTCCGGATATCTGCCTTAGAACAACGCTGATTACCGGCTTCCCGGGAGAGACCGAGGAGGATCATAAGGAGCTTTTGGATTTTGTGGATGCTATGGAATTTGACCGGCTAGGTGTATTTACCTATTCACCAGAGGAAAATACAGCAGCAGCGAAAATGGAAAACCAGATTGACGAAAAAGTAAAATGCCGCCGCCAGCAGGAGCTGATGGAGCTGCAGCAGGAAATTGCCTTTGAAAAGGCAGAGGACAGCGAAGGCAGAAGGCTTATGGTTATGATTGAGGGCTCTTTACCGGAGGATGGCGTATATATTGGAAGAACCTACAAGGATGCACCAAAGGTGGATGGGTATATTTTTGTGAATTCGGAACGGGAGCTCTTATCTGGTGAGCTTGTGCCTGTTTATGTGACCGATGCCAAAGATTATGATTTAATTGGTGAATTAATTCAGTAACGGGAGGGTATACTATTATGAACCTACCAAATAAAATTACGATTGTCAGGACACTTTTAATACCGGTATTTCTGGTGTTTATGCTGGTGGAGGGAATTCCGAATGGAAAATATCTGGCAGCAGCTGTGTTTGTACTTGCTTCATTAACCGATGCTTTGGATGGACATATTGCCAGAAAATATAATCTGGTTACCAACTTTGGAAAGTTTATGGACCCGCTGGCAGATAAGCTGTTAGTCTGCTCTGCATTAATCTGCTTTGTAGAGCTTAAGCTTATGCCGGCCTGGATTGTTATTATCATTATCAGCCGTGAGTTCATTATCAGTGGCTTCCGTCTCGTTGCTTCCGATGGGGGAGTGGTAATTGCAGCTAGCTACTGGGGCAAATTCAAGACAGCGGCTCAGATGGTTATGTCCGTACTTTTGATTGTGCATCTGGAGTATATCTGGTTTAGTATTTTTGAACAGGTATTTATTTATCTTGCTCTGATCCTGACAGTAGTATCCCTGATTGATTATTTATATAAGAACCGAAAAATCTTAAATACAAAATAAGGAAGCGATAAACATGACAGCAGAGCTTATCAGTGTAGGAACAGAGATTCTTCTCGGAAATATTGTAAATACCAATGCAGCCTTTCTTTCCCAGGAATGTGCGAAGCTTGGACTATCGGTATATCACCAATGCGTTGTTGGTGATAATGAGGATAGGCTTTTAGAGGCCCTTAAGATGGCACTTAAACGTTCTGATATTGTAATTCTGACCGGAGGCCTGGGACCAACAAAGGATGATATGACAAAGGCAGCAGTGGCAAAGCTTGTAGGCCGGAGCATTGTAATGAATGAACATTCACGTCAGCGAATTATCGAATATTTTAAGGGTCGCGAGGATTATACCAGGGTTGCAGAAAATAACTGGAGACAGGCAGAGGTAATTGAAGGCTGCATTGTTGTAGATAATAAAAATAGTATTGCTCCGGGAGAAATTATAGAGCTTCCCGCAGGAAAACGGCTGATTTTAATGCCGGGACCACCCAATGAGCTAAAGCCGATGTTCCGAAATGACATTGGACCATATTTAGCTAAGCTGCAGGAGGTCGTCCTGTATTCAGAAATGGTAAAGGTCTGTGGGATTGGCGAAAGTATGGCAGAAACCATGGTTCTGGATTTGATTGAAGGCCAGGAGAACCCGACAATTGCCCCTTATGCGAAAACGGCAGAGGTACATTTCAGAGTAACAGCAAGGGCTGCTTCGGAAGAAGAAGGAAAGCAGCTGGTTGCTCCTGTGGTAGAAGAGCTAAAAAAGCGGTTTGGGGATAATGTATATACGACCAAGGAAGAGGAGAGCTTAGAGGAAGTAGTTATTTCTCTTTTAAAACAGCAAAGAAAAAAGATTGCAACGGCAGAATCCATTACTGGTGGTTTGATTGCTGCTACCCTGATTAACGTGCCTGGAGCTTCTTCGGTGGTGGACGAAAGCTTTGTGACCTATTCTAATGAGGCTAAGCATAAGCGTCTGGGAGTAAAGGAAGAAACCCTGAAAAGCTATGGAGCTGTCAGTGAGCAGACAGCCAAAGAAATGGCAGAGGGTATCTGCCAGGCTACCGGAGCCGATGTTGGTATTGCAGTGACAGGAATTGCAGGACCAGACGGAGGTACTCCGGAAAAACCGGTAGGACTGGTATATGTAGGCTGCTGTGTAGAGGGAAAATGTGAGGTAGAGGAGCTAAGACTCAAGGGAAATCGTCAGAAAATTCGGGATATGGTGGTAGTTCGTGCCCTGGATTTTATCAGAAGAGGAATTTTACAGTAAATTCATAAATCATTTTTATTTTTGCCATAAGTTTGACATAAGGATAGCTTACGCTAATGGCAAAGGAGTGATTGACATGAGGATTCGAAAAGGCTATATTATATTTGGTGTGATTTGTACTCTTGCAGTGTGCAGCTTTTCAGGCTGTCAGAAGGCGGATGATGTACAGACGACTTCTGCTGTAGAGACACAGACACCTGCACCGGCAGTGACAGAGACGCCGGTGGCATCACAGGAAACGAAGAACCCGGAACAAAACACAGAAAAAAAAGAAATATCCATCTATACCATTAATGATGATACTTTGGAAAGTGAACCGGTTATTGTAGAGGTTGAAGAAGAACTGACAGCAGAGGCTGTAGTAAAGGCTTCAGTAAAGTCGTTAGAGGAACATTCTTTGAAGATTGGCATCTACAGCGTGGTTCAGGAAGGAGATGCGGTAATTGTAAGCTTCCAGAAGGACACAGCACCGGTTGCTGGTGTAGGCTCTGGAGTAGAGGAGACGATATTAAACTGTATTTCTGATAGTTTGATTGACAACGTAGAGGGCTGCAAAAAAGTTATTTTCCGCGTAGAGGATGGCCCCTACGAGAGTGGACACATGATATTTGGAATAGATGAGGTTTATGCAAGTGAATAAGTAAAGGTTTTGGCTGTCTTGGTTTCTAGGGTATTATTGCCTAAGATAAGACAGCCTTTTTCTTTTCATCCGGCAGGAAAGGTATAACGATGAACAGAGTAATTATTATTGGCGGCGGAGCTGCCGGCATGCTGGCAGGAATTGTGGCAGCCAGGGCAGGAAGCGAGGTTACGCTTCTGGAGAAAAATGAAAAACTTGGAAAGAAGCTCTACATTACAGGAAAGGGACGCTGCAATGTGACAAATGCCTGTGATATGGAGGAACTGTTTCAGAGCATACGCTCCAATGAAAAATTTTTATACAGTGCCTTTTATAGCTTTACAAATGAACAGACAATGGAATTTTTTGAAGAGCTGGGAGTAAAGCTAAAGGTAGAGCGTGGAAACCGTGTATTTCCGGTTTCAGACAAGTCCTCTGATGTGATTTCTGCTTTACAAAGAGAATTAAAGCGGCTGGGGGTATCCTGCTACTTTAACTGTGAAGCCAAAAAGCTTTTGATAGAGAATGCTATGGTACAGGGAGTTCTTGTTCAGGAAAATGGAAGAGAGCAGGAGCTTTCAGCTGACCGTGTCATTGTAGCAACGGGGGGCCTGTCTTATCCCTCAACCGGTTCTACCGGAGATGGTTTCCGTCTGGCAGAGGAGGTTGGACATACAGTTAGCGAGTGCTCACCGGCACTGGTTCCGATAGAGATTTGTGAGAATTTTTATAAAGATTTGCAGGGACTTTCTTTAAAAAATGTTGCCCTTAAGATTCGGTGTGGAAAAAAGACGGTATATGAAGAACAAGGGGAGATGCTTTTTACGCACTTTGGCGTCAGCGGGCCTCTGGTTTTAACGGGAAGCAGTTATCTGGCACCGTATCTTTTGAAAAAACAAAAGGCGGTTCTTCATCTGGATTTAAAGCCAGCTCTTTCAGAGGAACAGTTAGATGAGCGGTTACTTCGGGATTTCAGTAAATTTGCAAATAAGCAGTACAGAAATTCTCTGGATGAGCTATTGCCAAGAAAGCTGATTCCTGTTATCATCACCTTGAGCGGTATTGCTCCGGAGAAGAAGGTAAATCTGATTACAAAGGAAGAGCGTAAGCGGCTGGTTTCCCTTATAAAGGATATGGAAATGGAAGTAAAGGGCTTTCGGGAATATAAAGAGGCAATTATTACCCGAGGCGGCATCCGGGTGAAGGAGATAACCCCATCAACCATGGAATCCAAGCTGATACAGGGACTTTATTTTGCAGGAGAGGTTCTGGATCTGGATGCAGTGACCGGCGGCTTTAATTTACAGATTGCATGGTCTACCGGCTATGCAGCAGGTGTTGCAGCAGCAGAGGGGTAAAAATAAAAAGAAATGAGGAAAATATATGAGCTTTAATGTAGCAATTGATGGACCGGCAGGTGCCGGAAAGAGTACAATAGCAAGACAGGCAGCAAAGCAGCTTAATTTTATCTATGTAGATACCGGAGCCATGTATCGGGCAATGGCGTTGTTTATGCTGAGAAAGGGTATCAGCAGTGAGGATACCAAAGGACTTGAAGCTGCCTGCAAAGAGGTAGATATTACGATTGAGTACCAAAATGGGGAGCAGCAGGTTATTTTAAATGGAGAAAATGTAAACGGGCTGATTCGTACCGAAGAAGTAGGAAAGATGGCCTCTGCTGTAGCAAGGAATGGAAAGATTCGTGAAAAACTGGTAGATTTGCAGCAGAAGCTGGCAAAAAAAGCGGATGTTATTATGGATGGCCGTGACATAGGCACCTGTGTTCTTCCACAGGCAGATGTAAAAATCTATCTGACAGCCAGTGTAGAAGAACGTGCCAGAAGAAGACACAAGGAGCTGGTAGAAAGGGGAGAAGACTGTGATATCGAAAAAATTAAGGCAGACATTATTGCCCGGGATGAGCAGGATATGAACCGTGAGATTTCACCGCTTAAAAAGGCTGAGGATGCTGTTTTGCTGGATGGCTCTGATATGACCATTCAGGAGGTAACAGAGGAAATCATCGGTTTGTGCAGAAGATAAGGAGAGCTGATATGGAAGTAACCGTAGCGAAAAGTGCCGGTTTCTGCTTTGGCGTAAAACGTGCTGTGGATACGGTATATGAGGAAATTAAAACAGGAGAGAGGGTCTATACCTATGGCCCCATTATCCATAATGATGAAGTGGTTTCTGATTTAAAGGACCGAGGAGTTGTAGTAATTAATTCTCTTGAAGAGCTGTCTTCTCTGAAAAAGGGAACCATAATTGTCCGTTCCCATGGTGTATCCAGAGCAGAATATGAGCAGATGCAGTCCTCTGGGTTCCGGATTATAGATGCTACCTGTCCCTTTGTAAAGAAAATTCATAATACAGTGATGGAGCATAGTGATAAGGGAGAGGAAATTATTATTATCGGTAGTGCCAATCACCCGGAGGTACAGGGAATTATAGGCTGGTGCAGTGGGAAATGTACTGTGATAGAAACGGCCCAGGAAGCCGAAAGTTATGAGTTTTTGGGCTCTGGGCAGCTTTGCCTGGTGGCACAGACGACATTTAATTACAAGAAATTTAAAGATTTAGTTGAAATTCTTTCAAAAAAGGGTTATGATATACTTGCTTTAAATACAATTTGCAACGCTACAGAGGTGCGGCAGAATGAGGCAAGGCAGCTTGCGAAAAATTCCGACGCGATGGTTGTAATAGGTGGTAAACAGAGTTCGAACACACAGAAGCTTGTGGAGATATGTAAAAGCGAATGTGCCGATACTTATTATATACAGACACTCGTTGACCTGGATTTAGAGATGCTTAAATCGTTTCGTAGCGTAGGTATTACCGCAGGGGCATCGACCCCAAAAAATATTATCAAGGAGGTCCAAATAGCATGTCAGAAATGAGTTTTGAACAGTTATTGGAAGAATCATTAGTAACAATTCATAATGGAGAGGTAGTAAAGGGCACGGTAATCGGTGTAAAAGAAGACGAAATCATCCTGAATATAGGTTACAAGGCCGATGGTATCATTTCAAGAAGTGAATATACCAACACTCCAAATGTGGATTTAAGAGAGGTTGTAAAAATCGGAGACGAGATGGAAGCAAAGGTTCTCAAGGTAAACGACGGAGAAGGACAAGTTCTCCTTACTTATAAGAGACTTGCTGCAGAAAAGGGTAACAAGAGATTAGAAGAAGCCTTCAATAGTAAAGAGGTTTTAACAGCACCAGTAGCTGCTGTATTAGATGGCGGTTTAAGTGTTGTTGTAGATGAGGCAAGAGTATTTATTCCTGCAAGCTTAGTATCTGATACTTATGAGAAGGATTTGTCCAAGTATAAGGATCAGGAGATTGAGTTCGTTATCAGCGAGTTTAATCCAAAGAGAAGGAGAATTATCGGTGACCGTAAGCAGCTGTTAGTTGCTAAGAAGCAGGAGCTTCAGAAGGAACTGTTTGCTAAGATTAAGGTTGGCGATACAGTAGAAGGTGTTATTAAGAATGTAACTGACTTTGGTGCATTTATTGATTTAGGTGGTGTTGACGGTCTGCTTCACATTTCTGAGATGTCCTGGGGCAGAGTTGAAAATCCTAAGAAGGTATTCAAGGTTGGCGACAGCATTAAGGTTCTTATTAAGGACATCCAGGGTGAGAAGATTGCCCTCAGCTTAAAGTTTGAGGATGCTAACCCATGGTTAAATGCTTCTGAGAAGTATGCAGTAGGTAATGAGGTAACCGGTAAGGTTGCACGAATGACGGATTTTGGTGCATTCGTAGAGTTAGAGGCAGGTGTAGATGCACTTCTTCATGTTTCCCAGATTTCCAGAGAACATGTTGAAAAGCCAGCTGATGTATTAAAGATTGGTCAGGAAATCACAGCTTTGGTTGTTGATTTTAACAATGACGATAAGAAAATCAGCATCAGCATGAAAGCCCTGTTAGTGCAGGAGGAGGCTCCAGAAGGGGAAACACAGACAGAGGAATAAGCCTATGGTAATGGATTATGAAGGATTCAAAAAGCAGGTATTCACATTAACAAAAATTGATTTGAATGCTTATAAGGAGCGTCAGATGAAGCGGCGTATTGATGCCTTGATTTCCAAACGCTCTGTAAAAGGATATGAAAACTATGTACAGCTTTTAAAGACAGATAAAGAGGCTTTTGATGAATTTGTCAATTATCTGACGATTAATGTATCTGAGTTCTATCGGAATCCGGAGCAGTGGGTGCTTTTGGAGAAGGAAATTATCCCACAGCTGATAAAACAGTTTGGCAATCGGCTGAAAATCTGGAGTGCAGCCTGCTCAACCGGTGATGAGCCATATTCCTTAGTTATGCTTCTGGCGAAGTTTATGCCATTGAGCAATATTAAAATTATTGCAACGGATATTGACAAGCAGGTTCTTGATAAGGCCCGGATGGGACTGTATAACGAAAAGAGTCTGAGAGGGCTTCCGAAGGAGTTTATTAAGGAATATTTTACGCAGATTAATGATAAAACCTATCAAATATCCGATAAGGTAAAGAAATGTGTTGATTTTTCACAGCACAATCTTCTGAAGGATACATATCCAACCGGCTGCGATATGATTATTTGCCGAAACGTATTGATTTACTTTACGGAAGAGGCAAAGGAGGATATCTATAAAAGGTTCAACGGCTCCCTTAAAAAGAATGGTCTTCTTTTTGTTGGCAGCACAGAGCAGATTATTCAGCCTCAGAATTTAGGCTATGTGTCTCAGAAATCATTTTTCTACAAAAAGGTATAAAAGATATGGCGGAATTCATTGCAATTCCGCCATTTGTATTTGATACAGGAGGAGTTTAGCTATGCTTCCTAAGGAATTTGAAAATCGTATGAAGAATATGTTGGGAGAGGAATATACAGCATTTCTTTCCAGCTATGATGAGAAAAAATGGCAGTCACTGCGAATTAATACTTTAAAAGCAAAAAAAGAGAACTTTCTATCAGAAAAGAAATTTTCGTTAGAACCGGTAGCCTGGTGTGAAGCAGGCTACTATTATGGGGATGGGGAACAGCCAGGAAAGCATCCCTATCATGAAGCAGGAGTCTATTATATCCAGGAGGCAAGTGCAATGGCTCCTGGGACTTATCTGGAAGCACAGCCGGGAGAACGTATTCTGGATCTATGTGCAGCTCCTGGTGGTAAGAGTACCCAGGCCGCTTGTATGCTTCAGGGAGAAGGACTTCTGGTATGTAATGAAATTCATCCAGCCCGGGCAAAGATTCTTTCAGAGAATATAGAGCGGATGGGAGTAAGGAATGCTTTGGTTACCAATGAGACGCCTCAGGCACTGGAAAAGGCGTTTCCGCTTTATTTTGACCGGATTTTGGTTGATGCACCATGCTCGGGAGAGGGTATGTTCCGGAAAAATGAAGAGGCAAGACAGGAGTGGAGTCCGGTAAATGTAGAGCTTTGTGCCAGCCGTCAGCAGGAGATCCTTCAATGTGCCTCTAATATGCTGAAGCCAGGAGGAAGGCTGGTATATTCGACCTGTACCTTTGCCCCTTTAGAAAATGAAAATATAGTTGGATGGTTTTTAAAAAATCATCCGGATTTTACGATAAAAGAAGTAAAAAAATGGGATGGAATGGCGGCTGGAGAGTCGACCTGGATGGAAGAGCCCATAGAAGAAATAAAAGGAACCCTTCGGCTTTGGCCTCACAAGCTCCGTGGTGAGGGTCATTATGTTGCTGTATTGGAAAGAGATTTATCAGGAACAGTGGGAAAAGAGCCACTGGTAGAAAAGGGGATTTCTGAAAAGGAGTGCAAGGAATATTTTGAATTTGCAAAGCAATATCTGAAAATACCTCCAAGGGGAAAGTTGATTCGTTTTGGAGAACAGCTGTATATAGCTCCTGACGAGCTTCCATCCCTTCACAGACTAAGAGTGTTAAGACCAGGACTACATCTGGGAACGATGAAAAAAAATCGGTTTGAGCCCTCCCATGCTCTGGCACTGGCCCTGAAACCTTCTGAGGTAAAAAATAGTTTACAGCTTTTGGCAGATGGAGAAGAAATTCATGCGTATCTTCGTGGTGAGACGTTTCAGGCAGAGGGAGAAAAGGGCTGGTATCTGATTTGTGCCGGAGATTATAGCATTGGCTGGGGAAAGCTTTCCGGAGGAATTATGAAAAATCATTACCCGAAAGGACTTCGTAAAAATTAGTAGTTGATTTTTAGGATACTATCTAGTATATTAAGTAAGTAGGTAAAATAGCATAAGGTGGCGAATGAATGGAAGAATTTGTAAAAGTGGCTGTGGATGCCATGGGTGGAGATAATGCACCAGAGGAAATCGTAAAGGGTGCTGTAGAAGCAGTAAAGGACTGCGATAAAATTAAAATAATTCTAGTAGGGCAGGAGAAGGTTGTAAAGGATACACTTTCTCATTACGAATATCCGGCAGATAGGATTTCGGTTGTCCATGCAGAGGAAGTTATTACGAATGACGAAGCACCAGTTATGGCAATTCGACGCAAGAAGGAATCTTCTATTGTAGTAGCCATGAACCTTGTAAAAAAGGGTGAGGCAGATGCTTTTGTTTCTGCTGGAAGCACAGGAGCTATTTTAGTTGGCGGACAGCTGATTGTAGGAAGAATCCGGGGAATCGAAAGACCACCATTGGCTCCGTTAATCCCGACATTAAGTGGAGTTTCTCTCTTGATTGATTGTGGTGCAAATGTAGATGCCAGATCATCTCATCTGGTTCAATTTGCAAAAATGGGTTCTGTTTATATGGAACATGTCATGGGAGTGAGGAATCCGAGAGTAGCGATTGTTAATATTGGTGCCGAGGAAGAAAAGGGTAATATGCTGGTAAAGGAAACCTATCCACTTCTTAAAAATTGCAATGAAATCAATTTTGTAGGAAGCATTGAAGCAAGAGATATTCCATATGGCAAGGCAGATGTAATTGTATGTGAAGCCTTTGTGGGAAATGTAATTCTGAAGCTCTACGAAGGTGTAGGCTCCGCAATGATGACAAAAATTAAGGACGGACTTATGAGTACCTTAAGAAGCAAGTTTGGAGCAGTACTGATTAAGCCGGCACTGAAAAAGACTTTAAAGTCCTTTGACGCCTCCGAGTATGGCGGAGCTCCGATGCTGGGACTGAATGGACTTGTAATCAAGACCCATGGAAGCTCCAAGAGCATAGAGGTAAAAAACTCAATTATTCAAAGTGTTGCCTTTAAGGAACAGCAGATTAATGAAAAAATAAAAAATAATGTAGTAAACAATGAGTAAAGAAAGGTGAAAAAAATGGAATTTGAAAAGCTGAAAAAGATTATTAGCGAGGTTCTCAACACAGAGGAAGAAGAAATCACAATGGAGGCTACATTCGTGGATGATTTGGGAGCAGATTCTTTGGATGTTTTCCAGATTATCATGGGAATCGAAGAAGAGTTTGACATCGAAATCGGGAATGAGGATGCAGAGAAGATCGTCACAGTAGGAGATGCTGTTGAAGCGATAAAGAACGCAGTTGCTGCTCTTTAATTAATTATAAATAAGAATTTTGAGGGGCTGTTGGAAGATTTACAACACCCCTTTATAATTAGGAGGAAAAATGAAACAAAGAGCTGTATTAGAAGAAAGGATTGGCTATTCCTTTCAGGAAAAGAGCCTTTTAAGACATGCCCTGACCCATAGCTCCTATGCCAATGAAAAAAGAATGAAAAAGGCTGCCAATAACGAGAGACTGGAGTTTTTAGGGGATGCTGTGCTGGAGCTGGTATCCAGTGAATTTATTTTTAAGAATCAGCCACAGATGCCGGAAGGTGAAATGACAAAGCTGCGTGCCAGTCTGGTATGTGAGCCGACCTTAGCCTTTTGTGCCAGGGAGATTACCCTTGGGGACTATCTTTTACTGGGAAAAGGAGAAGAAGGGACTGGTGGAAGAGAAAGAGACTCTATCCTTTCAGATGCAATGGAGGCGGTCATTGGTGCTATTTATCTGGATGGTGGTTTTACTAATGCAAAAGAGTTCGTAATCCGATTTATTCTGTCGGATATGGATAAAAAGAAGCTCTTTTTTGATAGTAAGACTATCCTGCAGGAGATTGTCCAGAGTCGTTCCAGAGAGCCGCTTATCTATGAACTGGTTAAGGAGGAAGGACCGGATCACAATAAGAAGTTTACGGTAGAAGCAAGGCTGGGAGCAGTAAAGCTTTCAGAGGGAAGTGGAAGAACGAAAAAGGGAGCAGAGCAGCAGGCGGCCTATCGTGCAATTTTAGAATTAAGAGAGAATGAGGAGTAACCCCCATATGTATTTGAAAAGTATTGAGATACAAGGCTTTAAGTCTTTCGCCCATAAAATAGTGTTTGAATTTCATGATGGCATTACAGCAATTGTAGGGCCAAATGGCAGTGGAAAGAGTAATGTAGCAGATGCAGTCCGCTGGGTGCTTGGTGAACAGAGTGCAAAGCAGCTGCGTGGTTCTAAGATGGAGGATGTTATCTTTTCCGGTACAGAGCTTAGAAAGCCGCAGGGCTTTGCTTATGTTGCAATCACCCTGGATAATTCCGACCACAAGCTTGCAACCTCCTATGAAGAGGTTACGGTTGCAAGAAGAGTATACCGTTCCGGTGAAAGTGAATATCTGATGAATGGGACAAACTGCCGCTTAAAGGATGTGCAGGAGCTGTTTCTGGATACCGGTATCGGTAAGGAGGGTTATTCAATTATCGGCCAGGGACAGATTGATAAAATACTGAGTGGAAAGCCGGAGGAGAGAAGAGAGCTTTTTGATGAAGCAGCAGGTATTGTTAAATTCAAGAAAAGAAAGGCTGCGGCAGAAAAAAATCTGGAAGCAGAGCGGATGAATTTAAGCCGTGTTAAAGATATTCTGGCAGAAATAGAGACGCAGATAGCACCATTGGAAAAGCAGTCCGTTGTGGCAAAGGAGTATTTAAGACTTCGTGATGAATTAAAGACTCTGGATGTAAATATGTTCTTAATGGACTATGACCGGATACATACAACCTTAGAGGAGCTTAATAAAAAAGCAGAAATTGTTGCCGGTGACCTTTCAGAGACACAGAAGGAGTATGACAGCACGAAGGAAGAGTATGAGCGGTTGGAAAGACAGATGGAGGAAAAAAACGCCTCCCTGGATGAAAAAAGAAGCTTGCTGTCAGACAGCCGGTTGAAAAAGGAACAGCTAGAGAGTCAGATTAAGGTATTAACTGAGCAAATTCTGGCAACAAGACAGAGCAGTAATCAGTATAAGGAAAGAGTAGCTGCTACAGAGAGCTCCTTGGAGACCAAAGAAGAAGAGCTGATTTCTTATGAAAAAAAGCTTGAGGAGATGAATCAGGGATACCTTTTACTGGAAGAGGAATGTCAGCAAGAGGAAGAAAAACTGGCCCTTTTGGCAGAAGTGATTACTGGGAATGAGCAAAGAACAGATGAGTTAAACCAGGAGATTATACGTCTTTTGAATGAAAGTGCCGATGTTAAGGCAAGAATTCAGAGATTCGATACCATATTTGAGCAGAGCAATATTAAAAAGGCAGAGCTGACCCAGAAAATTCTGAAAAATAAAAGTGATGAAGCTGCTTTTTGTGAGGCTCTGGAAAAGGAAGAAGCAGAGCTTTCTGTTATTGAAACGAAAAAAGAGGTACTTTTATCCAATAACCAGGAATTTGAAAAGGATATTTTAGCTCTGAACCAGGAATTGTCGCAAATCCGGCAGTCTGAGGAGAACTGCCGCCAGGAGTATCACAGAGAGTATTCCCGGCTGGAATCCCTGAAAAACATCACTGAACGGTATGAAGGGTATGGACAGAGTATCCGCCGGGTTATGGAACAAAAGGAGAAAAATCCGGGAATTATTGGTGTAGTTGCTGATATAATTAAAGTAGAGAAAAGCTATGAGCTGGCAGTAGAGACTGCTTTGGGCGGCAGCATTCAAAATATTGTTACAGACAGTGAGGTTACAGCAAAGCAGCTGATTGGCTTTTTGAAGCAGAACAAATATGGAAGAGCAACCTTCCTGCCATTGACGGGTATCCGTGGAAAGGCGGGACTTTCTAATGAGCAGGCCTTAAAGGAAAAGGGTGCCATTGGTCTTGCCAGTACGCTGGTAAATGCCGGTAAAGAGTTTTCTACCCTGGTTGATTATTTGCTGGGACGGGTATTAGTAGTAGATAATATTGACAATGCTATTGCGATTGGAAGGAAATACAATCAGACCATCCGTATGGTTACCCTGGAGGGTGACCAGATTAATCCGGGCGGCTCGATGTCCGGTGGAGCCTATAAGAACTCCAGCAATCTTTTAGGAAGACGAAGAGAGATGGAGGAGCTGGAAGAGAAAATTCATAAGCTTCAGGAAAAAGAAAAGACTCTTGAAGCGGACAGGGAAAAGAAACGAGAGGAACGTAAGAAGCTTACAGAGGCGATAGAGAGTAATAAAGCAAAGCTTCAGGAGCTCAGTATTTCTGAAAATACGGTACGCTTGAAGTTTGAACAGCTGGTACAGTTAAAGGAAAACAATGAGAGGCTTTTGGAGCAGATTCGTGAGGATAGCTATCAGATTGAAACACAGATGAAGGATTTAAAATCCAGCATGGCAGAGCTTACCGCTTCCTTAGAGCAAAAGGAAGAGAAAAAGAAAGAGAAAGAGGCTTTGATTGCGGCTCTTACAAAGGAGACGGAGGAGAAGAAGGAAGCAGAGCTTGTACAAAGAGAAGCTGTTTCTGCGAAAAAGCTTTCTTATTCTACGGCAGAGCAGAACCGGAGATTTGCTAAGGAGAATATAGAGCGTATTCAACAGGAAATCCATGGACTAAAGGAGGAGCTGTCACAGCTTAAGGAGCAGATGGTCCAAGGTGAGAGCCGTGCTGTTTCTAAGGAGCAGGATATTGAAAATGTCCGTTTAGGAATCAAGGATTTTGAAGAACAGATTTCAACCTTGGAAAAGGAAATTACAGAGCTTATCACAGTAAAGGAAGAAATAGAAAAGGGACATAAGAGCTTTTTTGCCAAAAGGGAGGATATTTCTGCCCGGATGAATGAGCTGGACAAGGAAAGCTTCCGTCTTGGCAATCAGAAGGAAAAGCTTTCTGAGCAGGCAGAGACTATAATGAATTATATGTGGGAAGAATATGAGCTTACCTACAATTCGGCTCTTGCCTTGAAGCAGGAGACAGACAATACCCTGTCGCAGATGAAAAAGGCTATCAGCGAGTTAAAAGGAAGGATTAAGGCTCTGGGTGATGTCAATGTCAATGCGATTGAAGACTTTAAGAATCTTTCCGAGCGTTATCAGCTGTTAAAGACCCAGCATGATGACCTGATACAGGCAGAAGAGGTTCTTGTGAAGGTAATCGGTGATTTGGAAGAGGAGATGCGTAAGCAGTTTGAATCCAAATTCCAGGAGATAAAAACAGAGTTTGATAAGGTATTTAAAGAGCTTTTTGGCGGTGGTAAGGGCACCTTAGAGCTTCAGGAGGATGAGGATATCCTGGAGGCAGGCATCCGCATTATTGCTCAGCCGCCAGGAAAGAAGCTGCAGAACATGATGCAGCTGTCCGGTGGAGAAAAGGCACTGACAGCAATTTCTCTGCTGTTTGCTATTCAGAACCTAAAGCCTTCTCCATTCTGTCTGTTGGATGAGATTGAGGCTGCTCTGGATGATTCTAATGTATCCAGATATGCAAAATATCTTCACAAGCTGACAAAGGATACCCAGTTTATTGTTATTACCCATAGACGTGGTACCATGGCAGCTGCTGATATCCTGTATGGTATTACCATGCAGGAAAAGGGGGTATCCACACTGGTATCGGTAAATCTTTTGGAGGATGAATTAGATAAATAGGAGGCATATAGTATGGGAGAGAAGAAGGGCTTTTTTGGAAGACTGGTATCCGGGCTGTCTAAGACCAGAGATCAGATTATTTCAGGAATAGACTCTATTTTTACTGGCTCCAGTAATATTGATGAGGATTTTTATGAAGAGCTGGAAGAGCTTTTGATTATGGCAGATCTGGGTATTAATACAACGACCCGGATTATTGAGGAATTGAAGGCAAAGGTAAAGGAGCAGGGCATTAAGGAGCCAAAGGAATGCAGGGAGCTTTTGATGGAGAGCATCAAAGGACAGATGGACCTTTCCGAGGATGCCTATCAATTTGAGAACAGAAAATCGGTTGTTCTTCTGATTGGAGTTAACGGTGTAGGAAAAACAACTTCCGTAGGAAAGCTGGCCGGTCAGTTAAAGGATATGGGGAAAAAGGTTATGGTGGCAGCTGCTGATACCTTCCGTGCAGGTGCAATTGAACAGCTGACGGAATGGGCAAACCGTGCCGGTGTAGAGATTATTTCCCAGCAAGAGGGCTCAGACCCTGCAGCCGTTGTGTTTGATGCTGTAACGGCAGCGAAAGCAAGGGATGTGGATGTGCTGATTTGTGATACGGCAGGACGCCTTCACAATAAGAAAAATCTGATGGAGGAGCTTAAAAAGATTAACCGAATTATTGAGAGGGAATATCCGGAAGCTTACAGGGAAACCTTAGTCGTGCTGGATGGAACGACAGGACAGAATGCCATGGCCCAGGCAAAGCAGTTTAATGAGGTGGCAGAAATCACGGGCATTGTGCTTACAAAGCTGGATGGTACAGCTAAGGGCGGTATTGCCATTGCAATTCAGTCGGAGCTTGGTATTCCTGTAAAATATATTGGAATTGGAGAAAGTATGAATGATTTGCAGAAATTTAATGCAGATGATTTTGTAAATGTACTTTTTGACGAAGGAGAGTAAGCGTATGATGACATTAGAGAAGTTTGAAGAGGCGTGTGAAAGCGTAAAAAAAGTAATTTCCAGAACAAAGCTGGTATACAGTGAGTATTTCAGCGAGACAACAGGCAACAAGGTATATTTTAAGCCGGAGAACATGCAGTATACGGGAGCTTATAAGGTAAGAGGGGCCTATTATAAAATAAGTACCTTAACTGACGAAGAAAGAAACCGTGGACTGATTACAGCTTCTGCCGGTAACCACGCCCAGGGTGTTGCTTATGCAGCGAAGCTTTACGGAGCAAAGGCTGTGATCGTTATGCCTACGACGACTCCTCTAATTAAAGTTAATCGTACCAGAAGCTATGGTGCTGAGGTAGTACTTCATGGAGATGTATATGACGATGCCTGCAGCTATGCCCTGAAGCTTGCGGAAGAAAAGGGTTATACCTTTATTCATCCTTTTGACGATGAAACAGTAGCGACAGGCCAGGGAACTATCGCTATGGAGATTTTTAAGGATTTGCCAACCGTTGATATTATTTTAGTACCAATCGGCGGTGGTGGACTGGCTTCTGGTGTGTCCACTCTGGCAAAGCTTTTGAATCCGAATATCAAGGTAATCGGTGTGGAGCCTGCAGGGGCGAACTGTATGAAGGAATCCTTAAAGGCAGGTAGAGTAGTATCCCTGCCTAAGGTAGAAACCATTGCTGATGGTACAGCAGTAAAAACACCGGGAAGCAAAATCTTCCCATATATTCAGAAAAATATCGATGAAATCATTACTGTCGAAGACGATGAGCTGATTGTTACCTTCCTTGATATGATGGAAAATCACAAGATGGTGGTAGAAAATTCCGGTCTTTTAACAGTAGCGGCACTAAAGCATTTAAACTGCCAGAATAAAAAGGTGGTTTCTGTTTTAAGCGGCGGCAATATGGATGTTATTACAATTTCCTCTGTTGTGCAGCACGGCTTGATTGCCAGAGACCGTATTTTTACTGTATCTGTACAGCTGCCAGATAGACCGGGAGAGCTGGTTAATGTAGCATCTATTATTGCAAAGGAGCAGGGCAATGTAATCCGTCTGGATCACAATCAGTTTATAAGCATTAACAGGAATGCAGCAGTAGAGCTTACAATTACCATGGAGGCCTTTGGTCCTGAGCATAAGGAGCAGATTTTAAAGGCATTGAGAAAGCAAGGATATCGTCCGGAGATTAAGCAGCCGGTGCTGTAAAGGATTTTTTAAATCTGGAATTGAAAAGCTCAGAGGTATTTGTTATAGTTAATATACGGGGAAACCAAAGCGAGGCGGCCTGTCCTCTTTTACGGAGGGCATAAAACAGCCCTCCGGACGAAAGAAAGGAGGGTTGCCAATGATTACATATTCGGATTTAATTCAGTTTTGTATTTTCATTGTAGCCCTTGCAGGCCTGTGTTATCAGGTGTTCAAGGATAAAGAAAAGTAGCCGCCACATCCTTGGAAATGTGACGGCTTTTATTAAGTAATAGCCAATTACTTTTGAGGGTGAGCCGCTTCCGGTTTCCCTTTTCTAAGCTTACTATAACATTTTTTTCTGGATTTTTCAACTATTTTAAAAATAAAAGTGCCGGAGTGTACTGCAGAGTGCCTAATTAAGTATGATTAGTTCTTGACTTTTATCCAAAATCTGTTATACTATAATTAATAAAGGGCTAAATACGGGATTGCTGTGTCTTTTTACAGCAATCCCTTTTGTGTATATAAGGCGGGGCTTTGAAAAAATCTTTTTTGTTTGGTTATTGACAAAAAAGAAAATTTATATTACTATAGTAAGCAGACAAGAACATTTGTTCAGAAAAAGGAGAACGATTATGGTAAAAGATGATAACAAGAGAAAAGCATTGGAGTCAGCGCTTTCACAGATTGAGAAGCAGTATGGAAAGGGCTCTGTCATGAAGCTGGGCGATTCCTCTGCTAATATGAATATAGAAACAGTTCCTACAGGCTCTATCAGCCTGGACATTGCATTAGGTCTTGGAGGTGTGCCAAAGGGTCGTATTATTGAGGTTTATGGACCCGAGTCCAGTGGTAAGACCACAGTAGCCTTACATATGATTGCTGAGGTTCAGAAAAGAGGCGGTATTGCAGGCTTTATTGATGCAGAGCATGCCTTGGATCCGGTTTATGCGAAAAATATTGGTGTTGATATTGACAATCTTTACATTTCACAGCCGGATTGTGGTGAGCAGGCCTTGGAGATTACAGAGACGATGGTACGCTCCGGAGCGGTTGATATTATTATCGTAGACTCTGTGGCAGCCCTTGTTCCTAAGGCTGAAATTGATGGAGATATGGGAGATTCCCATGTAGGACTTCAGGCGAGGCTGATGTCCCAGGCTCTTAGAAAGCTGACAGCGGTTATCAGTAAGTCCCATTGTACAGTTATCTTTATCAACCAGCTTCGTGAAAAGGTTGGAGTGATGTTTGGTAATCCAGAGACGACTACCGGAGGCCGGGCTCTGAAATTCTACTCCTCCATCCGTCTGGATGTCAGACGAATTGAGGCTTTGAAGCAGGGCGGTGAGGTAATTGGTAACCGCACCCGTATTAAGGTAGTTAAGAACAAAATCGCACCTCCATTTAAGGAAGCCGAGTTTGATATCATGTTTGGAGAGGGTATTTCCAGAGAAGGAGATATTCTTGATCTGGCAGCGAATACCGGCATTATTGTAAAAAGCGGTGCATGGTATGCTTATAATGACTCAAAGATTGGACAGGGGCGTGAGAATGCCAAGCAGTACCTAAAGGAAAAGCCGGAAGTATTTGCCGAGGTAGAGAGAAAGGTAAGGGAACATTACAATCTGCAGGCTGATGGTGTGACAGAAGAGACTAAGGGCAAGGGTACAGCTAAAGCAGAAGATAGTGAAGAAGTATGAGAATTATAAGCCTTGAAAAGGGAAGAGGACAGAAGGTATATGTGAATCTGGAGGATAGCAGCCGTTTTTTGCTATATACTGGAGATATCAGCAGGTATCATTTGGAAGAAAATATGGAGCTTTCCCAGGAGCTTTTTTCACGGATTATGGAGGAGACGCTCTATCGACGGGCCAGACAGAAGGCATTAGCAGTATTGAAGAGAGCCGATCAGAGTGAAAGTGAGCTTAGAAGGAAGCTTAAGCAGTCAGAGTATCCAGAAGAGATTATAGAAAAGACGATTGCCTATGTATATTCTTATCATTATCTGAATGATGAACGCTATGCAAAGAACTATATCCGGTACAAGTCTGATACAAAAAGCAGACGTCAGATAGTAAATGAGCTCCGACAAAAGGGAGTATCTAAAGAAGTAGTGGATACTGTTTTGGAGGAGACAGCAGGAGATGACACTGAGGCGATTCGTCGGGCTATCAGGAAGAAGACTTCTGATGTAGAAGCTTTGGAGTATGAACAGAAGCAGAAGCTTGCGGCCTATCTTTACCGTAAGGGCTTTATGGAAGAGGATATCCGTAGAGAATTAAAAATGAGATAATTGTCAAAATCTGTTGTAAATTAAAGAAAATTTACAACAGATTTTCTTTTTGTGAATATAAAATAAAAATATATGCTTTTGTATAAAAGTTCTTGAAAATTATAATAAAACAGTATAAAATGGAAAAAAGTGGTATATTTTTCCAAAATGATGTCAGTGTCTAAGGAGGTAAATATATGCTATATAATTATTCCTTGGAAATAGGAACAGTCCTTTTTATGACAATTATACTGTTGCACTTTCTGGCAAGCCAGCAGTTCCCAATAATACAGACAAGGCTGTTTTTCCTTTTTCTTATATTTAGTATTTTGGAATCTATCGTAGATATTGTTTCCTGCGTTGCGATTTACCATAAGGACATGGTTCCATTATGGTTAAATGAGTTGCTGGTATTGATTTATTTTCTTGTACAGGGAATCAGCTACTATCTTTTTTATTTGTATACGATTTCCGTCTGTAGCATTTCAAAGAAAAAGAGAAAAATTTGGAGTATTCAGGGAATTATTCCGATGACACTCCATCTTCTTATTGTAATTTCTGCACCATTTAATGGATTTTTATATTATTTTGATGAAAATTATTTGTATCACCATGGAGCGGGACGACCTTATTTGTATTTTTGCATTTTTGCAATAGTATCCATGGGAGCAGCAATCACTTATAAAAATAGAGGAAGGCTAAGAATACTGTATAAAACGATTATTTTATACTATTCGCTTATTTGCTGCGTGACACTTTTTGTGCAATACTACTGCCCACAGGTAATTATTACAGGCTTTGGAAGATCTTGTATTGTTCTCTTAATGTACTTATCAATGCAGAATATGGGAGAATATACGGATAATATGCTGGAGATTTATAATTCTTCTGCCTTTTCTGTTATGTTTAAGGAGGTACAGAAAAGTCAGAGGTTTGCTATGATTACTTTAGAGCTGGAAAAATATAATATGATAGCAGTACAGCTTGGAAACAAGAATGCTACCCTGTTACTGCGGCAGGTAGCACAAAAATTGTATCATATTGGGAAAAAATATTATGTTTTTCGAAATGGATATGCGACCTTTACAATTCTGTCAAAAGCCGATTCAAATAGAGTGGAATATATTATTGATACGATACGAAGCCTTTTGCAGATGCCCTGGATAGTAAATGGAAGAAACATTTATCTGAATGGAAATCTTGTAATTCAGTATTATCCGGAGCACTTTCAGACTATTGAGGAAGCGACCTCCTTCAGCACTTACCTTCTTGAAAGGGCTGCAATTTTTGGAAATAACGTGGATCTCTATGGAAATGAGGAACTGGTATCAGAATTTAAAAGAAATGCAGAGGTAGAGCAGGCTTTGGATTATGCACTTAAACAGGAAATGCTGGATGTGTATTATCAGCCGATTTATTCTGTGGGAGAAGATAAGATTACCTCAGCGGAGGCATTGGTAAGACTTTTTGACAGAAAGCTTGGCTTTATTTCTCCAGCTGAATTTATACCAATTGCAGAAAAAATGGACGGATTATTGCTTTAGGAAATCTGGTAATGGAAAAAGCCTGCTGCTTTATAAAGGAAAGGCTTTTAATAAATCCAAACAATAAAATTGATGAAATTCACATTAATGTTTCCGTGATTCAGTGTATGCAGCCGGATATGTCAGAACAAATTCTTTCTATTATTGATAAGTATCAGGTGCCACCGGAAATGATTTATCTGGAGGTAACAGAGCAGGCTACTATGTCTGCGACACTTTTAATGCGGGAGCATATGAAGAAGTTGGGGGAACGAGGTATTCGTTTTGCCTTGGATGATTATGGTACAGGCAATTCCAACTGCTCTTATCTGATTGATTTTTCTTTTCAAAAGGTAAAATTTGATCGTTTTATGATGCAGGCTTACTTTGAGAAGGAGGATGCAAAGGTAATTCTTCAGAATGAGATTGGCACACTTAAAAAGCTTGGTATCTCTGTTGTAGTAGAAGGAATTGAGACCAGAGAGCAGGTAGAAGAGATGGAGAAGCAGCAGGTAGATTATATCCAGGGCTACTATTATGCGAAACCGATGCCGGGAACTGAATTTTTAGAATATTTGGAAAAATGGTATAAAGAACATGTACATGGCAAAAGAATACCGACAGAAGTCTTGACATTAGGATAAAAAAAGTATAAAATTTATATGTTGTATATCTGTACAATGAAAATTAAATAAGGAGGTGTTCCTGTGCCAGAACTAAAATGGTTAGCCATTTTTGCGGTTCTTTTAATCGTGGTTGCTTTTGTTGTCTGGAAAGCTGCTATTTCCTACCGTATCAAGGTTGTAGAGCAGAAGCTGGGAAGTGCAGAAGAAAAGGCAAGGGAGATTATTGATGAAGCCTTGAAGACAGCAGAGAGCAAAAAGCGTGAAGCCCTTCTGGAAGCGAAAGAGGAGTCTTTAAAGACAAAGAATGAGCTTGAAAAGGAAACAAGAGAACGCAGAAGTGAGCTGCAGCGTTATGAAAAACGTGTTCTAACTAAGGAAGAAACTTTAGATAGAAAAACCGAAGCACTTGAAAAGAAAGAATCCAAGTTATCTGCAAAGGAAGCTGAGCTGGACAAGCTGAAGGAAAAAGTAGAAGCTTTGGAAGGACAGCGGCTGGCAGAACTGGAAAGAATCTCTGGACTGACCTCCGAACAAGCAAAAGATTATCTTTTAAGAACTGTTGAAGATGAAGTAAAGCATGAAACTGCGATGCTGGTAAAAGAATTAGAAAGCAAAGCAAAAGAAGAAGCAGACAAAAAAGCAAAGGATTATGTCGTTACTGCGATTCAGAAATGTGCAGCAGACCATGTGGCTGAGACAACAATTTCTGTTGTACAGCTTCCAAACGATGAAATGAAGGGACGAATCATTGGTAGAGAGGGTAGAAATATTCGTACTCTGGAAACCATGACTGGTGTAGACTTAATTATTGATGATACACCAGAGGCAGTTATTTTATCTGCCTTTGATCCAATCAGAAGAGAGGTAGCAAGAATTGCTCTTGAAAAACTGATTGTAGATGGAAGAATCCATCCTGCCAGAATCGAGGAAATGGTTGAAAAGGCTCAGAAGGAAGTTGAAGTAATGATTCGTGAAGAAGGTGAAGCAGCTACCCTGGAGGTAGGTGTTCATAGTATTCATCCTGAGCTGGTAAAATTGCTGGGACGTATGAAATTCCGTACAAGCTATGGTCAGAATGCTTTGAAGCATTCTATTGAGGTTGCACAGCTGTCAGGACTTCTGGCAGGCGAAATCGGAGCAGATGTCCGTCTGGCAAAAAGAGCCGGTTTATTACATGATATCGGTAAGTCTGTAGATCATGATATGGAGGGCTCACATATTCAGATTGGTGTGGATCTTTGTAGGAAATACAAGGAATCTCCAGTTATTATTAATGCGGTAGAAGCACATCATGGAGATGTTGAACCGGAGACTCTGATTGCAGGTATCGTTCAGGCAGCGGATACCATTTCAGCTGCAAGACCGGGTGCAAGAAGAGAAACGCTTGAAACGTATACAAACAGATTAAAACAATTAGAAGATATTACGAATAGCTTTAAGGGTGTTGATAAATCCTTTGCTATCCAGGCCGGAAGAGAAGTACGTGTTATGGTTATCCCAGAACAGGTCAGCGATGACGAGATGGTATTGCTCGCCCGGGATTTATCAAAACAGATTGAATCGGAATTAGAATATCCGGGTCAGATTAAGGTAAATGTGATTCGGGAGTCCAGAGCTACAGAATATGCAAAGTAGGATTTTTTAAATGTAAAGCGGCAGCTGCGAAAGCAGTTGACCGCTTTCTTTTTTCATTATATTAAATTTATTATTTACACAGAACATATATTCTGATATGATGTAGATATGTAGAAAGGAGCTGGTGACATGGCAGAAAGGATAATTTTCCATATTGATGTAAATTCGGCTTTCCTGTCATGGGAGTCGGTACGCCGGGTGAAAAAGGGAGAGTCGGACCTTCGGGAAATACCTGCTGCAGTCGGTGGAGACAGGAAGAAGCGGCATGGTGTGATACTGGCGAAGTCGATACCGGCGAAGCGGTATGGCATTCATACGGGAGAGAGCATTATGGAGGCTTTAAAAAAGTGTCCCCAGCTTTATCTTTTGCCTCCGGATTTTGGCTTGTATTCTGCGTGCTCTCGGGCATTTATTACTATTTTAAAGGAATATTCTCCTGTGGTAGAACAGGTCAGCATCGATGAAGCTTTTGTAGATATGACTGGGATGGAGAAGCTTTTTGGACCGCCGATAGAGGTGGCGGAGAAAATCAGAGACAGGATTTTTGAGGAACTGGGCTTTACGGTTAATGTAGGGATTTCTGCCAATAAGCTTTTGGCGAAGATGGCGAGTGATTTTGAAAAACCGGGTAAGGTGCATACATTATACCCGGAAGAGATAGCAAAGAAGATGTGGCCATTGCCGGTAGGAGAACTGTATTCTGTGGGACGTTCTACAGTAAAACAGTTGTACCTTCTGGGCATTCGTACCATTGGCGATTTGGCGAAGGCTGACCCGGAGCTTCTAAAGCGGCATTTGAAAAAGCATGGTGAGCTTATCTGGAACTTTGCTAATGGAAGAGATGTCTCGATTGTTGAAGAGGAGGCTGCTCCCAATAAGGGATATGGGAACTCAACTACGATTGCCTTTGATGTGACCGATGAAAGTGTTGCTAAAATGGTGCTGCTTTCTCTGACAGAGACAGTAGCCAGCCGGCTTAGGCAGGCAGGAGTAAAGGCAGAGAGTGTCAGCGTATCCATCCGGGATGCAGATTTTCATAATTCCTCCCACCAGATGCTGCTTATGAGGCCTACAGACATTACTTATGATATTTATGAGGCGGCCTGCCAGCTTTTTGATGAGCTTTGGGATGGAGAGCCTATTCGGCTTCTGGGAGTTAGCACCGGCAGACTGGTAGAAAAGGATGCTCCGGAGCAGTTAAGCTTTTTTGATGAGGATTTGCAGAAAAAGGAGGAAAAGCTTAAGAAGCTGGATGCGGCTATCGACATGATACGCAGTCGTTATGGTGTGGATGCGGTGAAACGGGCTGCCTTTGTGAAAGCCCCGGTAGACCATGTGGCAGGAAAGCATTTAAGGGCACAAGAGGGTGGAACAAAGATTTTAAAAAGCACGTCTAAAGGTGATGACTAGAGCATATATTGTACTGTTTGACCTGTGAAAGGAAAGAGTACATGAAGCAGAGGATGGAAGTAATATTGGTATTACTTTTGGCAGTGGTGATTACGTTGCTTGGCGGCCCCCTTAATGAGCTGGCGATTTTCCGCTGTACCGTAGAGAGGGAGGCAGTCTGCTTTCCTGTAGGAAAAGATGTTTCTGGTGGACAGGAGATTTTTTTTGAAGATAGCTTTGGAGAAGCTAGAAGCTTTGGAGGAGAACGTCAGCATGAGGGCTGTGATATTATAGCAGGCAATAATAAGCCAGGATATTTTCCGGTATTCAGTGTTTGTGAAGGGATTGTGGAAAATATCGGATGGCTTAAGCTGGGGGGCTATCGGATTGGAATTCGCAGTACTGGCGGGATATACTACTATTATGCCCATCTGGACAGCTATGCAGAGGGGATTTCACAGGGAGCCAGGGTAGAAGCCGGGACACTGCTGGGATTTATGGGAGACAGTGGCTATGGCGAGGAGGGTACCAGGGGGCAGTTTCCAGTACACCTGCACTTTGGTATTTATACAGGAACAATGGAAAAAGGACAGAATCCTTTCTGGATATTAAAAAGGCTTAAAAATAAACAAATTGCTTTTATACCGGTTCCTGTGGTAAAATAAAAAGAGCCTCAGAATAGGGGAGAGACAGGAGGAAGCTTATGGAGATTCAGTTATGGCGGGAGATTTTAGATCCTTATGCATTGGCTGTAGATGAGCTGGTGCTTAAATTTAATCATATTATCAGAGAATATAGAAATGCTGGACTTTACTCGCCGATTGAGCTGGTCAATGGTAGAGTGAAGACGATTTCCAGTATTTTAGAAAAGGCACAGCGGAAAAAAATAGAGCTGGAGGACATTGAAGAAAAGCTGGATGATATTGCAGGAATTCGTATTATCTGTCAGTTTGTCGAGGACATTGATAAGGTAGTAGAGTTGATTCATCAGAGAGAGGATATGAAGGTCATACAGGAAAAAAACTATATCAAGGAGCAGAAGGCAAGCGGTTATCGAAGCTATCATTTGATTATTGAGTATTCTGTACAGACGATGCACGGACCAAAGAAGCTGAAGGCTGAAATTCAGATTCGTACTCTGGGTATGAATTTCTGGGCTACGATAGAGCATTCCTTACAGTACAAGTATAAGACTAATATGCCGGAGCATATCAGAAAGCGTCTTTTAAAGGCGGCGGAGGCTGTTGTAATTCTGGATGAGGAGATGGCCAGCGTACGCTCGGAGATTATGGATGCCCAGAATTCCTTCCGGAAGAAAGCAGATATTGTCTCAGATATTTTGACCAATATCCAGAACCTCTATAAGCTTGCGAATAAGCGGGAGGTTGTAAAGATACAGGATGAGTTCTTCCGTTTGTACCAGAATGATGATTTGGAGCAGCTGGAGCGGTTTAACAAGCAGCTGGATATTATTTCAGAGGGTTATCGTGCCCAGAGCCTAAAATAAATTTACAGCAGTGAGGACTGGTATGAGATTAGATAAATTTCTGGCAGATGCCGGAACAGGTACAAGAAGTGAGGTTAAGCGCCTGATTAAAAGAGGCCGGGTTTTTGTCAATGGAGAGCAGGCGAAGAAACCGGAGATAAAAGTAGAGCCAGGAGTGGATAAAATTATCTGTGATGGAGAGAGCATTGACTATCAGCAAAATTATTATTATATGCTCAATAAGCCGGCTGGAGTAGTGTCTGCTACCGAGGATGGCTACTGCCAGACAGTGCTTGATATTCTGAAAGCTCCAGTCAAAAAGAATCTCTTTCCGGTAGGCCGGTTGGACAAGGATACCGAGGGGCTTCTACTGATTACAGACGATGGAGACCTGGCACACCAGCTTTTAAGCCCGAAAAAGCATGTTGGGAAGGTCTATTATGCAAGGATTGATGGAAAAGTGAGTGATGAGGATGTAGAGGCCTTTCGGAAGGGACTTTCCCTAGGAGAGCTTGAGACACTTCCAGCAGAGCTTACGATAATAAAACAGGGTGAGATTTCGGAGATTGAGCTTTTGATTTATGAGGGTAAGTTTCACCAGGTGAAGAGGATGTTTCAGGCAGTTGGGAAAGAGGTAATTTATTTAAAACGTCTTTCCATGGGAGGTCTTAAGTTAGATGAGGCTCTTGCACCGGGAGAGAGTCGGCCGCTTACAAAGGAAGAGATTGAAGGATTAAAAAACAGGAGTTAATATGTTAAAGAATATAGAAGCAGTTATCTTTGATTTAGATGGCACTCTGGTAGATTCCATGTGGATGTGGGAGGCTATTGATGTTGAATATCTTGGCAGGTTCGGCATTTCTATGCCGGAGGATTTACAGGCATGTATTGAAGGTATGAGTTTTTCAGAAACAGCAGTTTACTTTAAGGAGCGTTTTGACATTCCGGAACCATTAGAGGAGATTAAAAAAGAGTGGAATCGGATGGCATGGGACAAGTATGCCCATGAGGTACCTTTTAAGAAAGGGGCTATGGGATTTTTAAAATATTTGAAGAAAAGGGGAATAAAAACAGGAATTGCTACCAGTAATTCAAAGGAGCTGGTAGAGACAGTTATCGGAAGATATGGAGCGGAAGCTTTTTTTGACAGTATTCATACAGCCTGTGAAGTGCCGAAGGGAAAACCGGCACCGGATATCTATGAGCTGGTGGCGACGGAGCTACAGGTAGCTCCAGAAAATTGTCTTGTATTTGAAGATGTTGTGCAGGGGATTATGGCTGGAAAGAATGCTGGTATGAAGGTATGCTCGGTCTATGATGATTTTTCAAAGGATATGGATGAGAGAAAAAGAGAGCTTTCGGATTATTATATACACAGCTATGAGGAGATACCCTTGCTGTAAGGAGCAGAGATAGAAAAGAGGAAAATAGATTGGAAAAGGATTTTTTACCAATTTCAAAAGAAGATATGAAAAAAAGAGGCTGGACTGAGGTGGATTTTGTCTATGTCATAGGAGATGCCTATGTAGACCATCATTCCTTTGGTCCGGCTATTATTAGCCGTGTGCTGGAAAGTCATGGCTATAAGGTTGGAATTATTTCCCAACCGGATTGGAAAAAGGATGAAAGCATTGCTGTCTTTGGAAAGCCCCGGCTGGGTTTTTTAATCTGTGGCGGCAATATGGATACCATGGTAAACCATTATACGGTAGCGAAAAAGCATAGAAAACAGGATGCCTATACGCCGGGCGGCGTAATGGGGAAACGTCCTGACAGGGCAACAATAGTCTACGGTAATCTGATTCGGCGTACCTACAAGGACAGTCCGATTATTATAGGAGGTATTGAGGCAAGCCTTAGAAGACTGGGACATTATGATTATTGGAGTGACAGCGTCAAGCGTTCAATTCTTCTGGATTCAGGAGCCGATATTTTATCCTATGGCATGGGAGAGCATTCGATTGTAGAGATTGCAGATGCTTTGGATAGTGGATTGGCTGTTTCGGATATTACCTTTATTCAGGGAACAGTCTATAGGGCGAAAAGCCTTGAGGATGTGTATGACTATAAGCTCCTGCCGGATTTTGACAGAATAAAAAGTGAAAAGAGAGCATTTGCAGAGAGCTTTTATATCCAGTACTGCAATACAGACCCATATTCGGGACAGCGTCTTGTGGAAAAGTATAAGGAGATGGAATATGTGGTGCAGAATCCGCCGGCAAAGCCACTGACTCAGGAAGAGATGGATGAGGTATATTCCCTGCCGTATATGAGAACCTATCATCCTTCCTATGAGAAGGAGGGCGGTGTACCTGCGATGAAGGAGCTTGCCTTTAGCTTGGTGAGCAACCGTGGCTGCTTTGGTGGCTGTAATTTTTGTGCTCTGACCTTTCATCAGGGACGGATTGTGCAGACCAGAAGCCATGAATCTATTATTGAGGAAGCCAGGCTTTTAACCCAGGAAAAGGATTTTAAGGGATATATTAATGATGTTGGCGGCCCTACCGCTAATTTCCGTCATGCAGCCTGTGAGAAACAGAAAACGAGGGGAGCCTGCCCGACAAAGCAGTGCCTCTTCCCAGCTCCCTGCAAGAATCTGAAGATTGACCATCAGGATTACTGCGAGCTTTTAAAGAAGCTTAGGTCACTTCCAAAGGTAAAAAAGGTATTTATCCGTTCCGGCATCCGCTTTGATTATTTGAGCCACGATAAAGACAGACGGTTTACAAGGGAGCTGTGTGAGCATCATGTCAGCGGACAGCTCAAGGTAGCTCCGGAGCATGTTAGTGACAAGGTTCTAAAGCTGATGGGAAAACCGGAAAATGCAGTATATGAGCGTTTTATTAAGGAATATAAAAAAATCAATAAGGAGCTTGATAAAAAGCAGTATGTCGTGCCTTATCTGATGTCCTCCCATCCGGGTTCGGATATGAAGGAGGCGGTGAAGCTGGCAGAATATATACGGGATTTAGGATATATGCCGGAGCAGGTACAGGATTTTTATCCGACACCGGCAACGATTTCTACCTGTATGTATTATACTGGACTGGATCCAAGAACAAAGGAAAAGGTCTATGTGCCGAAAACAATGAAAGAAAAGCAGATGCAGCGGGCTTTAATCCAATACCGTAATCCGGAAAACTATGAGCTGGTAGCAGAGGCCCTTCGGATTGCTGGAAGGACAGACTTAATTGGATTTGATGAGAAATGTCTGATTCGTCCCCGTAATTTTGCAAAAAAAGGAAAGCTACAAAAAAAGAAAAGAATACGGAATGTGCATAAGAAAAGGGCCTGATAGAAAGGAAATGGCAACATGAAAAGAGAAAAAACGGAGTATGGCTATATTGATTATCGAAAGAAACGGCAGTTTCTTATGACGTTTCTTATGGTGCTCATTGGAATTGCAATTTATTTTCTGGGACGAGCTTTGAATAAGGGAGAAAGTTCTAATGTATTTACTGTAGCTGCGATTTTAATGGTACTGCCAGGAGCGAAATATTTCGTGAATTTTATTGTATTTTTCCCATATAGCACACCACAAAGAGCACAGCATGAGGAGCTGAAGGCCCTGCTTGGAAACAGAGGCAGCCTGTATTCTGACCTTGTGATTACTTCGCCGGAAAAGGTAATGAATCTAGATTTTCTATGGATTGAGGAGGGGTGTGTCCTTGGTGTTCTTGGAAAAGACGGGCAGGAGCTTGCCTATATTCAACAGTATCTTTCCCAGAATGTCCGTAACTGGGCTTCGGATTGCCGGGTCAAAATTTTGGGGAGCTATCAGGAGCTTCTGAAAGAATTGACAGAGCAGATGAAGCGGTCTGAAAAGGAAAAGACAGAAGACCTGAAAAAAGCCAAGGAGTATATAAGGTCTTTAATTGTATAAAAGGAAGATGTTATGAGAGAAATTAAAATTAGTGAAACAGAAGCTGGACAAAGGCTTACTAAGCTTCTGGAGAAGTATATGGAGGCGGCACCTAAAAGCTTTTTCTATAAAATGCTGCGAAAAAAGAATATAACACTGAATGATAAAAAGGCGGAGGGAAATGAGAGACTGGCTCCGGGAGATAGTGTAAAGCTTTATCTTTCGGAGGAGACGCTTCTGAAGTTTCAAAGAGTGGAAGCTGATGGAGAAAAAGTACCAGTTAAGGCTGTGAAAAAGGAAAAAACAGACCTGCAAGTGCTATATGAAAATAAGCATATTCTTGTGATTAATAAACCGGCAGGGATGCTTTCCCAGAAAGCAAGGCCAGAGGATGTTTCTCTGATTGAGCATATTACAGAGTATCTGCTTGATGAGGGAGAGCTTACGAAGGAGCAGCTTACCTATTTTCGTCCGGGTATCTGTAACCGTTTAGATAGAAATACCAGCGGCATTATTGTAGCAGGAAAGACTCTGGAGGGGCTTCAAAAAATGGGAGAACTTTTTCGGGAACGGACAATGGACAAGTATTATTATTGTGTGGTAAAGGGACAAGTAGAAAAAAAGCAGCGAATTGAGGGCTGGCTTACGAAAAATCACAGCCATAATAAGGTGACAATTAGCCAGAAAAAGACTGAAGGGGCAGAGTATATCAAAACGGAATATGAGCCGTTAAAGTGGGATGAAGACTTTACTCTTCTTAAGGTAAAGCTGATTACAGGCCGTTCTCACCAGATTCGAGCCCATTTGGAGAGTATTGGACATCCAATTGTTGGCGATGGCAAGTATGGAGATATCTATGTAAATAAATATTTTAAAAAGACTTATCAACTGAAGCATCAGCTTTTACATGCTGGAGAGCTTCATATGCCGGAGCTTTTAGGAACCTTTGAAGAGCTCTCTGGAAGAGTATTCTTAGCTCCTCTTCCAGATTACTTTGAAGAGATTATAAAGGGGGAATTCTGATGCCATCTTGGAATTCACGGGGCTTACGAGGCTCTACCCTGGAGGAAATGATTAATCTGACGAACGAAAAATATCGTGCAAACCGGCTGGCAGTGATTCAGAAGGTGCCTACACCGATTACACCGATTCATATTGATAAGGCGACAAGGCATATTACTCTGGCTTATTTTGACCAGAAAAGCACGGTAGACTATATCGGGGCAGTGCAGGGGATACCTGTCTGCTTTGATGCCAAAGAGTGTGCCGGTGATACCTTTCCACTTCAGAACATTCATGAACATCAGGTTGCTTTTATGAAAGAGTTTGAGGAGCAGAAAGGTATTGCGTTTTTATTGATTTATTTTAAAAAACAGGATGTTTTTTACTACCTCACCTTTGAGGAGCTTTGGAAATATTGGGAACGGGCTCAGAATGGAGGAAGAAAGAGCTTTCGCTTTGATGAGCTTGACCCACATTATCAGATATCTACTCATAATGGAGTATTTGTCCATTATCTGGAGATGCTGAATCAGGATTTAGAAAATCGGGATTGACACAGAAAAGTTAATATGCTACCATATTATCACATTATCATAATGAAGTGATGAGAATAATAAAAGAAGGGCGGCGGTTTTATGTTACATACTCCAGAAGGAGTCAGGGATATTTATAATGGGGAATGCAAGTGGAAACAGGGGCTTCTGAAAAGTCTTCACCAGGTATTTCATCTCTATGGCTTTGAAGACATAGAAACTCCGTCTTTTGAATTTTTTGAGGTTTTTAATAAAGAACGGGGAACCATACCTTCCAGAGAGATGTATAAGCTGTTTGACCGGGAAGGCAATACCTTAGTTTTGCGGCCGGATATGACACCTTCGGTAGCCCGCTGTGCGGCGAAGTATTTTAAGGAGGAGAACCGGCCGATACGGTTGTGCTACAGTGGCAGTACTTTTATCAACAATGAAAGCCATAAGGGTAAGCTAAATGAGGTGACGCAGTTAGGAGCCGAGCTTTTGAATGACCAAAGTGTTGAAGCCGATGCAGAAATGCTTGCTATGACAGTAGAAGCCTTGAAAACGGCAGGACTTAAGGAATTTCAGGTTGAAGTGGGCCATGCTGATTTTTTGAATGGGCTTTTGGAGGAGGGCAGCTTTTCTGAGGAAGAAAGAATGGAGCTGAAGCTGCTTTTAGAGAGTAAAAATCTTTTTGGAATGGAAGAATTTTTGGAAAAAAGGAAGCTTCCTATGCATTTACAAGGGCTTCTGGCTATGTTGCCAGAGCTGTTTGGTACAATTGAGGATTTGCTTAAAATAGAAGCTCTGGTACAAAATGAACGTTCTACTAGAGCACTGGAGCGGTTAAAACGATTGTATCGGCTATTAGGCTTTTATGGACTGGAAAAGTACATTACCTTTGACCTTGGTATGCTGAGCCGCTATGATTATTATACGGGAATTATTCTTAAGGCCTATACCTATGGCACAGGAGAACCAGTGGCTAAGGGTGGAAGATATGATTCTTTGGTTGGGCAGTTTGGAAAGGATGCTCCGGCAATTGGTGTTGCGATTGTGGCGGATCAGCTTTTACTTGCTCTGGAGCGGCAGAAAAAAGGCTGGGAGGAGACAGCGGATTTGACGGTAATCCTGTACAGTGGAGAAAAAAGCAAGCAGGCAGTTTCTATGGCTGCTGAGCTTCGTAAATGTGGTAAGAGAGTATCCTTAGTATGCGTTCCTGCAGGTAACGAAAAAGAGTCGGCAAGGGATTACAAGGATGATAAGCAGATTGAAAAACTGATTGTGCTTTAGGAGGCTTTCATGGAGGATAAGAGATATATTACGTTTGCTCTGGCAAAGGGCAGGATTGCCCGCCAGACTATGGGAATATTGGAGCAGATAGGGATTACCTGTGAGGAAATTAAGAACAAGGATAGCCGGAAGCTTATTTTTGTAAATGAGGAACTAAGGCTTAAATTCTTTCTTGCCAAGGCAAGCGATGTACCTACGTATGTAGAGTATGGAGCTGCTGATTTGGGGGTTGTAGGAAAGGATACCATTCTGGAGGAGAACCGGAAAATTTACGAGGTTGTGGATCTGGGCCTTGGCAGATGCCGGATGTGCGTTGCAGGACCGCCAGAGGCGAAAAAGTATCTGGACAGCGGTGAGCTTATCCGGGTTGCGACAAAGTATCCGAATATAGCAAAAGGCTATTTTTATAATCGTCGGCATCAGACAGTAGAGATTATTAAGCTGAATGGTTCTATTGAGCTGGCACCCTTAGTAGGGCTTTCAGAGATGATTGTTGATATTGTAGAGACTGGCTCTACCTTGAAGGAAAACGGACTTGTGGTACTGGAGGAGATTTGTCCGTTATCGGCACGGATGGTAGTAAATCAGGTTAGTATGAAAATGGAAAAGGAACGGATTGGAAAGCTGATTCATGACTTAAAGGAAGTGCTTTCTTAAAACGGGAAGGGAGAAGAAACAGCATGAGATGTCTGGAATTAACACAAGAGGTTAAGAAGAATATTTTAGAGGATTTGTTAGAACGGAGCCCAAACAGCTATGGAGGCTATGAAGCAGCTGTTTCAGAAATTATTGGGGCTGTTAAGGATAAGGGTGACGAGGCTTTGTTTTCCTATACAAAAAGGTTTGATGGCATTGAATTGGATGCAGAAAGTGTCAGAGTAACTCCAGAGGAGATAGAAGAAGCCTATACGCAGGTGGATGAGGAGTTTCTTGCAATTATCAGAAAGGCTATTGAAAACATCCGGGTATACCATGAGAAGCAGAAGCAGTACAGCTGGTTTGACAGCACACCGCAGGGAACGATTCTGGGACAAAAGGTAACGCCTTTAGAGCGGGTTGGTGTATATGTACCGGGTGGCAAAGCAGCCTATCCTTCCTCGGTGCTTATGAATACTATTCCGGCAAAGGTAGCTGGAGTAGAAAAGATTATCATGGTAACACCGCCGGATAAAGAAGGCAGGGTGACACCAACAACACTGGTAGCTGCCAGGGAGGCTGGTGCAGATGAGATTTACAAGGTAGGTGGGGCTCAGGCAATAGCGGCATTGGCTTACGGAACAGAATCTATACCTAAGGTTCATAAAATTGTAGGTCCGGGTAATATTTATGTGGCTCTTGCTAAAAAAGCAGTTTATGGGTACGTTAGTATTGATTCTATAGCTGGACCAAGTGAAATCCTGGTGCTGGCAGATGAGACAGCTAACCCAAGATATGTGGCAGCTGACCTTTTATCTCAGGCAGAGCATGACGAGCTGGCTTCAGCAATTCTGGTTACAACCAGTAAGGAGCTTGCAAAGGAAGTTGAAAAGGAAATCGAAGGATTTTTACAGGTTCTTTCACGTCGTGAGATTCTGGAAAAATCACTGGAGAATTACGGTTATATCCTGATAGCAGATACAATGGAAATGGCCATTGATACAGTAAATGAAATTGCTTCTGAGCATTTAGAGATTGTAACAAAGGATCCTTTCCAGATAATGACAAAGATTAAAAATGCCGGGGCTATTTTCCTGGGAGAGTATTCCAGTGAGCCGTTGGGAGATTATTTTGCAGGACCGAATCATGTACTTCCTACCAATGGTACGGCAAAGTTTTTCTCGCCTCTTAGTGTAGATGATTTTATAAAGAAATCCAGTATTATTTCTTATTCAAGAGAGGCACTGTATCCATTTCACCAGGATATCGTAAGCTTTGCTAAGGCGGAAGGTCTGACTGCTCATGCAAATTCTATTGCAGTCCGCTTTGAAAAGGAGTAAAATAGTTAATAGAAAAGCAGAAGATGCCGATATACTATTAGAAGTGTAAATAAACATATGTCAACAGATCAAAGGAGTGATAATATGGCAGCTGGTTTTAATGTTAATAACAATGCGAACCTGTTTAACAGTATGTTCGGAACGACAGCCACAGGCGGCAGTACAGGAGGTAGTTCTGTCCTGGGCGACTATGCAATGATTCGAAGCGGAGCCTATAAAAAGCTTTTGAATGCGTACTATGATAAGAAGGAAAAGGCCGAAGGTACTGATTCAACAGAGGACACTGCAGAGCAAAAGGCAGAAAAAACGGCACTTATGACAATTAAGGCTGCAGCTTCTGAGTTAAAGGACGCAGCTACAGCTCTTAGTGCAGCAGAAGGTACCGGTGAAGAGAGACTGGAAAAGGCAAAGAGCCTTGTGAAGGCTTATAATGCCCTGTTAGACAGCACGCAGGATGTAGAGAATACCAAGATATTACAGAAGACTCTCTGGATGATTAGTGATATGAAAGCAAATGATGGGCTTTTAGAGGACGCTGGCATTACAATTGGGGCAGATAATAAGCTTATTTTAAATGAAGAGAAGTTCAAGGCTGCAGATAAAAGTGTACTGGACACCTTATTTACTGGCAGAAGCTCTTTGATGGGCAAGGTGGGAAATAAGACCTTTGATATTGTAAACAGGGCTGCAGAGGCTGTTACAAAGCTGAAGGGCGGTTCTGTATATACCGATAAGGGGGCTTATACAAAGCTGAATACCAGTACCTTATACGATGGATTATTCTAACTAATTTGCTTAGCTTGAAAGGATGACAGATGATAGCACGGACAAGTGAAATTAGCAGAAAAACAAAGGAAACGGAAATTACCATAAAGCTTTGTCTGGATGGCAGTGGAGAAAGCCGCATACTTACAGGTATCGGCTTTTTCGACCATATGCTGACAGGCTTTGCAAAGCATGGTTTTTTTGACTTAGAGCTTACTTGTAAAGGGGATCTTGAGGTAGATACCCACCATACCGTTGAGGATGTAGGAATTGTTCTCGGGCAGGCGATTCGGGAAGCCCTGGGAGATAAGACAGGTATCCGCCGGTATGGCTATTTTATTCTGCCAATGGATGAAACCTTGATGCTTTGCTCCCTGGATTTGTCGGGAAGACCCTACTTTAATTTTGACACCAGCTTTACGGCAGAGCGTCTGGGAGAGCTGGAGACGGAAACGATACGGGAATTTTTATATGCAGTTTCCTACAGTGCAGGTATGAATCTGCATATAAAGGAGCTGGCAGGAGAAAATAATCACCATAAGGTAGAAGCCATATTTAAGGCCTTTGGAAAGGCTTTGGATGAAGCGACAGGCTGGGAGCCCAGAAATAAAGGCATTCTTTCTACCAAGGGAGCACTATAAAAGGAGTAAAAGCCATGGCATATAAAAAGATAATTGCATACATCAATGCAGAAAATGAAATGGATAATGTAGTTTTAAAAGCAGCAGAAAAATATTCCCATGAAGGAGCGGATGAGCTGTTTATTTACAATTATGCAAAGGATACAGCTTCCCGGGAAGAGTTTTTAAAGCTTTTAAAGAAGATTGCCGGTGTGGTGGATATTCCGTTTTCTGCAGGCTATTATATTGAGAATTTTGAGGATGTGAAAAAGCTTTTATATACGGGAGCTTCTCAGATTGTCATTCGTGAAGAGCTTATGACGAATGAGGAGAGTCTGGAGGAAGCTATTGAGAGGTTTGGTTCAGATAAGTTCATTATTGAAACGGATGCCAACGGTGATTTTTCTGCTTATGAAAAATCCATTCATTGGGAAAGAATGGGCTTTGATACGATTTTGCTGAAGCATGTAAATGCCTCTGTCCGCTTGGAGGAAAATATCAATCGCTCCAATCTTCCGGTGATTATCCGTGACAGCCTGACCCGCCACATGATTGGTGATATAATAAATATCAATAATGTGCTTGGTGTAGCAACAAACTATTACCGGGATAAGGATTTAATGAAAGCAAAGCAGGGCTTGAAGGAAAATGGAGTTTTAATTAATCTGTTTGAAAGCAGTATGGCTTTTTCCCAATTTAAGAAAAACAGTGATGGTCTGGTGCCGGTTATTACTCAGGATTATAAGACCGGTGAAGTATTGATGTTAGCTTATATGAATGAGGAGGCTTATCAGAAGACAATTGAAACAGGGAAAATGGTATATTACAGCCGTAGTCGTCAGAAGCTTTGGTGCAAGGGAGAAACTTCTGGACATCATCAGTATGTAAAACACTTGATGATTGACTGTGATAGTGATACAATATTAGCAAAGGTTCGTCAGATTGGTGCAGCCTGCCATACAGGGCATGCTACCTGCTTTTTTACCGATTTGGTAAAAAAAGAATATGACGATACTAATCCGTTGACGGTATTTCAGGATGTTTATGATATCATAAAGGATCGAAAGCAGAATCCCAAGGAGGGCTCTTATACTAATTATCTTTTTGATAAGGGAATTGACAAGATTCTAAAAAAGTGTGGAGAAGAGGCTACGGAGATTGTCATAGCGGCTAAGAATCCGGAAACAGAGGAACTAAAATATGAGATAAGTGATTTTCTTTATCATCTGATGGTTTTAATGGCAGAATGTGGTTTAAGCTGGAATGATGTAATAAAGGAACTGGCTCATCGAAGATAATCAGGAGGGAATTATGGCATTTTTAAGTGGGTTTGTAAGTTATGCAATTAAGTTTATTGTGTTTGGTGTAGTAGCAATAGCAGGAGTATTTTTAGGGAAATCTCTGCGTGAAAAAAAGAATGCCTCCAAATAAGCTTTGGAAAAAGGAAGGGAGTTCGCAAAATTAGGCGGACTCCCTTATTTTGATTTGACAAAGATAGAAAGAACCCGTATAATAATAAATTAGCGAATTATTGAATTTAATAGATAGCATGGAGGAATAACAAATGAAAGCATATGGAGTAAACGAGCTTCGCCGGCTGTATCTGGAATTTTTTGAAAGTAAAGAGCATCTGGCGTTAAAGAGCTTTTCCTTAGTACCACATAACGACAACAGTCTGTTGCTAATTAACTCCGGTATGGCACCTATGAAGCCTTATTTTACAGGACAGGAAATCCCACCAAGAAGAAGAGTGACGACCTGTCAGAAGTGTATTCGTACCGGTGATATTGAAAATGTAGGTAAGACGGCAAGACATCTTACCTTCTTTGAGATGCTAGGAAATTTCTCCTTTGGCGATTATTTTAAAAGAGAAGCGATCCACTGGTCCTGGGAATTCTTAACCGAGGTTGTTGGTATGGATAAGGAGCGTCTGTATCCATCTATCTATGCAGAGGATGAAGAGGCTTTTGATATCTGGACAAAGGAAATTGGTGTACCTGCAGAGAAGATTACCCGGTTTGAGCGGGATGAGAATGGTGAATGTGATAATTTCTGGGAGCATGGTGCAGGTCCTTGTGGCCCTTGCTCTGAGATTTACTATGACCGTGGACTGAAATATGGCTGCGGCAGTCCGGATTGTAAGGTGGGCTGTGAGTGTGACCGTTTCATGGAGGTATGGAACAATGTATTTACCCAGTTTGAAAGTGATGGAAACCGCCACTATACTGAGCTGGAGCAGAAGAACATTGATACCGGTATGGGGCTGGAGCGTCTGGCAGTTGTAGTTCAGGATGTAGATTCGGTATTTGATATTGATACAATGAAGGCTATCCGTGATGAGGTATGCCGTCTGGCAAATGTTACCTATCAGCAGGATGAAAAGACAGATGTTTCTATTCGTCTGATTACTGACCATATCCGTTCCGTTACCTTTATGGTATCTGACGGTATTATGCCTTCCAATGAAGGACGTGGTTATGTACTCCGCCGTCTGTTACGTCGTGCAGCCCGCCATGGACGTTTACTCGGTATCCAGGATAAGTTCCTTGCAAAGCTTTGCAATACGGTAATTGAAGAGTGTAAGGATGGTTATCCAGAGCTGTTCGAAAAGAAAGAGATGATTTTCAAGGTATTAAGCCAGGAGGAAGAAAAGTTCTATAAGACTATTGACCAGGGACTTTCTATTCTGTCAGAGATGGCAGAGGAGCTTATAAAGTCTGCTGGTAAGGTACTGGCTGGTGAAGATGCCTTCAAGCTTTATGATACCTATGGCTTCCCAATTGATTTAACTAAGGAAATCCTGGAGGAAAAGGGCCTTACCATTGACGAAGAGGGTTTTAAGACCGCTATGGAGGAGCAGAGACAGAAGGCAAGAGCTGCCAGAAAGACTACCAACTATATGGGAGCAGATGTTACTGTATACCAGTCTATTGATGTAGCTGTTTCCAGCAAGTTTGTGGGCTATGACCGTCTGGAGCATGAGTCTGAGATTACCGTACTTACTACAGAGGAGGAGCTTACAGAGGCTCTGACCGATGGACAGACCGGTACGATTATTGTTAATGAAACACCATTCTACGCTACGATGGGTGGTCAGCAGGGCGATATTGGTGTAATCAAGACAGCAGACGGTGAATTTACCGTTGAGGATACCATTAAGCTGCAGGGTACGAAAATTGGCCATGTAGGAAAGATGACAAAGGGTATGCTAAAGGTTGGCGACAAGGTTACCTTATCTGTATGTGAGAAGAACCGTACAGATACCTGCAAAAACCACAGTGCGACCCACCTTCTTCAGAAGGCTCTGCGTACCGTACTGGGAAATCATGTAGAACAGGCTGGTTCTTATGTAGCAGCTGACCGTCTGCGTTTTGACTTTACCCATTTCTCAGCCTTGACAAAAGAGGAAATTGCTAAGGTTGAGGCGATTGTAAATGAAGAAATCAGCAAGGGTCTGAATGTAGAGACTATGGAAATGACCCTGGAGGAAGCAAAGAAAACCGGTGCTATGGCATTGTTTGGTGAGAAATATGGTGAAAAAGTTCGTGTCGTAAAAATGGGCGATTTCAGTATTGAGCTTTGCGGTGGAACCCATGTTAAGAATACCTCTGCGATTACTGCATTAAAGATTGTTTCCGAGAGTGGTATTGCAGCTGGTGTCAGAAGAATTGAGGCCCTCACCTCCCAGGGGGTATTTGCTTATTATAACCATCTGGAGGAGGAGCTTCATGAAGCGGCTAAGGCTGCTAAGACAGAGCCTGCCGGACTGGTAAAGAGAATCGAAGGTATGCAGGAGGAATTAAAGGCTCTCCAGGCAGAAAATCAGAAGCTGAAGGCAAAGGCTGCAAAGGATGCCCTTGGAGATGTGATGGATAAGGTAGTAGAGATTAAGGGCGTTAAGGTATTAGCTGCCAAGCTTGAAAACGTGGATATGAATGAGCTTCGTAACCTGGGCGATTCCTTAAAGGAGAAGCTGGGTGAGGGAGTTGTTCTCCTGGCTTCTGCAAAGGATGACAAGGTAAGCTTGATTTCTATGGCTACCGAGGGCGCTATGAAGGCAGGTGCCCATGCAGGCAATCTGATTAAGGAGGTAGCTTCCATGGTAGGCGGTGGCGGCGGCGGTCGTCCAAATATGGCTCAGGCTGGTGGTAAGAATCCATCCGGTATTGAGGCTGCCCTGGCAAAGGCAAAGGAAGTTGTCGAAGGACAGATTAAATAAAAGAAATGCTTGAATAAAGGCTGATATACGCTTGGTATATCGGCCTTTCTAAGCAGAAAAAGAAAAGGTATTATATGAAAAGGTATACGTTGGAGAGTAAAATTAAGAAGATATACTTTGTGGGGTTTGTAGGGATTATTCTTATTTCTGTACTGGGGTTTGCAGTGATGAGTAACAGTATGTATTCTGAGCAGGCTTTTACATTTTGTGAGAATACAGTAAGCCTGAACCTGAACCTCCTGGAAAACCGACTGATGCAGATTCAGGAAATCCAGAGGTCCATTGCAGAGGACTCCAGGATAAAAGAAATTATTAAGTATCATGCTGTAAATGAAGAGATTGATTATTCTATAGAATTATACCAGCAAAGAGAGGTCGCAGACAGATTTTCACTGTTGTTCCGAAGTGAAGGAATCGACAATGCCTATATTGTTGATGCACGGGGAGAGTGTCTTTATACGTATAAAGCTTCCCTGTATCCAGGCAGGCTAATAGAAGAGGAATGGTTTCAGGAGATTATGGAAAAGGCATATATGAGCAGCTCTTATATATCAAGAGTCCATGATAAAAGTTATCTGCTCAATGGATCGAAAGAAACCTGTATTTCCATGGTAATGCCGATTACACTGGGGGCAGATGGAGTAGTATTTTCACCAAAGGCATATCTTGTTTGCGATGTAAGTCCCGGACAGATTTTGGAATCCAGTTCTGCCGATATTAAGTTTGCCCTTTTGTATGCAGAAGAGGAATGGTACTCCTTTGAAGAAATAGAGGGCAGTGAGGATATCCGAAAAGAAATAGAAGAAGGAGATGCCAGTGTAAGAAAAATCAGGAGAAAAGGTGATAATGATTTGTTGGTTGTGTCTATGGGGACGAAAAATTTTGGTTTGCAGCTGATTGGTGTTAAAGAGCTGGCAGAAGAAAGTCAGATGCAAAGAAACCTGATTTTGCTTGCTGGTATTACAATGGGAGCGGCGGCTTTGCTTACCCTGATTGTTTCCAAACAAACTACCGCGGCAATCGTAAGGCCTGTAAAAAGACTGATTGAAAAGTGCAATGAGGTTTCTGCGGGAAACTATGAAATTGAGTTTGAAAAGGAAGAAATCCAGGAACTGGGAGTCTTGTCAGATACCATTCAGAATATGATAGATAATGTCGTTTCCCTGAACAAGAAGATGGTAGAGGAAGAAAAAAGATTTTCCCAGCAGAGGCTGAGAGCACTACAGCATCAAATTAATCCTCATTTTATTAATAATGTATTGCAATCCATCAAAGCGCTGGCCCTGGAAGGAAAAATGAAGGAAATCTCAGATATGGCAACCTGTCTGGGAAAGGTAATGGCATATTCGGTATACCAGCCTTATGAGAGTGTAACTGTAAAAGAAGAGCTGGAGCATATAAAAAATTATCTGGAGGTTCAGAATATCCGTTTTGAAAACCGGATCATTTATTCGGTAGAATGCAGCGGCCAGGCGGGAAATGCCAAAATTTTAAAGCTAATCCTGCAGCCTTTGGTAGAAAATGCAATAGAGCATGGTCTTGGACTTAGGGAAAGGGAGATTATTACCATTGATGCTGTGGAAGAGGAGGATATGGTCTGTATTATCATCAGTGATAATGGAAAAGGCATATCAGAGGAGAAAATACTGCAGATAAGAGAAAAGCTGGCTTCAGGAGAAGTATATGATCAGCAGAAGAGTATTGGGATTTTGAATGTAAATGAGAGATTGATCAACAAATATGGAAAGGAATATGGACTGGAGCTGTTTTCTAAAGAAGGAAATCAGACAACGGTTATTGTAAAGCTACCAAAGGAAAGAGAGGAGAATGGGGAATATGAAGGTATTGCTGGTAGATGATGAGATGATTGCAATAAAAATGTTAAAGAAGCTGATTCCCTGGGGAGAGCTTGGTCTGGAGCTGATGGGCTATGCCAAGGATGGCAATGAAGCATACCAGATGGTTTTGAAGGAAATGCCGGATATTATTATAACTGATATCCGTATGGGAAACATGGATGGACTTCAGCTGGTAGAAAGGGTGTTTAATTTATCAAAAAATGTGAAAATTCTTCTGACCAGTGCTTATGCAGATTTTGACTTTGCAAAGGAAGCGATACGGCTGGGGTGTAGTGATTACATATTGAAGCCTGTAGATGAGGATGAGCTTGAGGAAGCCCTTCGTAAAATGATAGAGGACATTCGCGGAAAACAGAATGAAAGAAAGCTTATTGATAGAAGCGAGAAACAGCTGTGGATGCTGGAATTATATAAATATATGAAAAGCAGCAGCCATGCAAATAAGGCTTTGAAATATAAAAAGGATTATGACTTTGATTTTTTGGACTATATTGTTTTCTTGATCCAGAGAGATAGCAGCTCGATTGATGAATATATTAATACAAGCAGCATTGAAATGCTGCAGGAAAAGTATGTGCTGCATATTCTGGAACGGGTCGTAGGCGAGGAATATAAAAAGAAGTTTTTGTTTTTTGATTATGAGGATGATACCTGGATTCTTATTGTAGAAAAGACAGAAGCAGAGGAAATGATGGATACTGGACGGAGGCTGGCAGAGGTGCTTCAGGAGGAACTGAATCTGAATGTGCTGTTCTGCTTTAGCACACAGGGAAAGAGCTTAGAGGAGCTTCCTGACTTGTACGGGCAGGTGAAGAGCCTGCAAAAATATGCTTTTTACATAGGGGACGAAAAGATACTTGGGTATAATTATAACTGTGTGGGGGCAGAGATTGAACAGATCCGGGAGATAGGGGCTAAAAGAGAAGCTGAGTACTCTATAAAACAGAAGGAAAAAGAAACAAAGAAAAAGTTCAGTAAGCCTGTGGAAGAAAGCCTTCAGTTTATTGAAGCAAATTACAATAAAAATCTGTCTCTGGATGAAATTTGTGAGAATGTAGCAGTGAGCAAGAATTATTTTTGCTATCTGTTTAAAAGAGAACTGGGAGTCAGTTTGTGGAATTATCTGACCCAGATACGACTAGGTCAGGCCAAACGGCTTTTGGAGGAAACAGATCTAAAGACCTATGAGATTGCATTTGAGGTAGGGTATGATAATCCGAGTTATTTTTCAAAGATATTTAAAAAGCTAGAGTCTGTGACACCTAATGAATACCGGGCCGGGAAAAGGGAATATAGTGATAGAAAATCGTAAGTTTATTTCTTTTGGATTATGAAAATTTTTCATATAGTAGAAAGTGGAGAACACTATAGAAAATTTTCTTGGAGGAATGGAAATGAAAATACGTTTTTTAGAGCAAGAATATTGGTATGGGGCCTGTGTGAAATATGGAATGAAAATGCCTCTTCATGCAGATACCGAGCAAGAGCTTGATTTTACCAGCAACCAGACACCAAATCAGGCTATGCCTCTTTTGATATCAACAAAAGGCAGAGTTATTTGGCGTGATACTGGTTTTTGCGCAGGCTTTCATAAGGGTGTGATAAGTGTGCCGGATGACTGTATACTAACAGAGAGTAAGGGAAGGCTGCGGGAAGCTTATTTGTATGCTATGGAGCATTACTTTCCGTTTCATGAAAGGCAGCCGGCAAAGAAATTATTTTCAACTATTCTGTACAATACCTGGATTGAACTGACTTTTTTTCAGAATCAGAAGGATGTTCTTAATTATGCTAAAAAGCTTCTGGATTCTGGTATGCCGCCGGGCGTCCTTATGATTGATGACGGCTGGGCGGAATATTACGGGGAATGGAGCTTTCACAGCGGAAAATTTTCCAATCCTAAGGAGATGATAGAACAGCTTCATCAAATGGGTTTTGCTGTAATGGTTTGGATATGCCCGTACATATCACCAGATACAGTAAGATTTAGAGAAGCTCAGAGGATGGATATTTTAATAAAGGAGGAAAGTAAAGAACCTTATATTGCAAAATGGTGGAATGGCTATTCAGCGGTTTTGGACTTTTCAAATCCAGAGGCGGCTGGCTGGCTGAAGGAACAGTTGGATGATTTACAGGAGCTTGGAGTTGATGGCTTCAAATTTGATGCTGGAGACAGTATTTATTATCAGGAAGATAATGTATCCCTTCAAGGAGTAAGTCCTGATGAGCAGTCCCGGTTGTGGGCAGAATTTGGAGAACAATATCCTTTTAACGAGTATCGTGCCACTTTCCGGGCTGGAGGTTATGGGCTGCTGCAAAGGCTTTGTGATAAGGAGCATTCCTGGGGAGAAACAGGGGTGGCCTCTCTGCTGCCGGATACACTGCTTCAGGGGATTACAGGACATCCCTATGGCTGTCCTGACATGATTGGCGGTGGTGAATACCTGAATTTCCAGAATTTAGAAACTTATGGCCTCGATGAGGAGCTGTTTGTGCGGCATAGTGAGATTGCCTGTCTGCTTCCAGCAATGCAGTTTTCAGCTCTTCCTTGCCGGGTTTTGAGTAAGGAGAATTTTGCGGCTGTTTTGCGAAGTCTTGAGGTAAGAAAAAAATACCTGCCTTATCTGATAGAAGAGCTGGAGAGAACAGGCAGGACGGGAGAACCACTGATAAGATATATGGCTTATGAATTTCCAGAGGCCGGTGTAGAGAAAATCATAGATCAGTTTATGCTTGGCAGCAGGTATCTGGTGGCCCCGGTTTATAAAAAAGGGTCTGGGAGAAGAAAGGTATATCTGCCAGAAGGATTATGGAAGCTGGAGGATAAAAAGCTGGAATCGAAGGGGGAATATATTTTTAAAGAATCTATACCCGGAAAGCCTCTTGTCTTTGAACGGATATTATAATTTTATTATTGATTTTATAGACGGAAATCGTCTTATAGCTTCTTCTACTTGTCGACTATAAAAAGAAGTTTTAGGAGGGTTTATAATGAGAGATCAGGAAGTAGAAAAAGAAATGTATCGCTTGGCAGTTGAATTAATTGAAAAGCGTTATCCTACAGGATGGGGTGGTGCCGGTGTCGTACATACATCAGCTGGACACTATTATACAAGTGTTTCTATAGATACGGCAAATGCGTCCGCCATTCTTTGCATAGAAACAGGTGCTATGTTGGAGGCACACAAGTATAATGAAAAAGTGACTCACTGCATGTGCTTAATAAGAGATGATGAAAGTTCGAAATACCGAGTTCTTTCACCATGTGGCATTTGTCAGGAGCGTTTGAGATATTGGGGAAACGATGTGCAGGTCGCTGTAACAACAATGGATGACGATTTGTTATTTGTTGAACTGGCAAAATTACAACCGTATCATTGGACCAATGCATATCCAGCAAATGAGCTAGAACATTGGGAAGAATAGGAGACATTAACGTTATATTTTCATAACGAAGATAAATTGTTATTTAGCATACGAACACCCTTGCAAAAATGGAAAAATAATAATACATATTGCACCCAAAAGGTAGCGAGTGATCTTAACAGAAAAGAAAACCTCTACCGCAGCAGGGGCAAAGTGTGTTTTAAGCGTTGCATTGGGACACGCTCACGAAGTTTGGAAAGGGCGACAAGACGTCCGATCCGTACACCCCGGAGAAAGTCAAAGCACTCATGCAGCACATTGAGGGTAAACCACCCATTACTGACCTTGCCCGCCCGTTTTTCTTAAACAATTATACATCAGGAGAAACGGCAGAGACCGGTAATGCGGGCGTTGAGAACAAGATTCCCTTTACTGTAAGTAAGAATGGTGATAGTTGTTTTTATGTTAGTGTTGCAAAACCGACCGGATATACGGTGACTCTGTACAATAGTGAAGGAGTGCCGGTGGAAGGTGCCAACAATCCTTTTTACATTTCCAGTACGAATGAGAATTGGAAGACAGACGAGTCAGGTGCGACAAATGTAGATGTGTGGTCTGGGTTACCTAACGGTGACTATTATTATGGCATTAAATTTGATACAAGCAATTCCTATTTTCTTGATATCCTTCTCTTTCTGCCTGACGCGAAGATTAGCCAGACCAAGGCAACAATCACCACTGGTTATACGCAGAAACTGAGTGTGGAGGGTGCAAAGGTTACAAAGTGGTCTTCCAACAAGACATCGGTTGCAACTGTTGATTCCAAGGGTAAGGTAACAGCAAAGAAGGCAGGCAAGGCAACGATCTCTGCAAAGCTTGACAACGGACAGACTGTAAAGTGTGCAGTCACTGTTAAGGCGAATAAGTATACGTCAAGCAAGCCTAGTGTAAGCGATGTTACGCGTGGTAACTGTGTACTTACTGCCTACAGCGCAAGCTTTGATTCAAAGGGAAATCTGGTAATCAAGGCAAGATTTGTAAATAATGACTATTATAAGGTAACTGCCCTTAAGGATGTTAAGATTACTGTTAAAGATGCTAGCGGAAAGGCAGTTGGAACGTACAGTGTGAAGAAAAAGTCTGCTATGGTTCCTTCGGCTAGTACGAAGGATTTCACCTTTACGATTAAGAAGGCGAATTTGAAGCAGAAGAAAGCTGATCTTAGAAATGCAACGATCACCAGCGATGGTGTATACATTTATGTTTACTAAAACGGTTTGAAGTAGAGTTCTAAGAACTCATTGTACCATAATATAGTGATAGATTTTCGGAAATAAAAGAAAAATTACTGCTAAAGGCTTTATGCCAGGCAGTAATTTTTTTATAGAAAAAGGGAATATCATTGATTTATTTTAGGAGAAAGACGGAATATAATAAGCTTACAACGCAAAGAAAAACCCAAATTAATGAGGAGGAAAGAGTTATGATGAAAAAAAGAATGCTCGCCATGCTATTATGTGCAGGTATGGTAGTTACCAGTTTGACCGGATGTGGTTCAGACGGGAAGGAAAGCAATGCAGACAGCCAAGGTAGTAGTGAACCTGTAAAATTGAGAATGATGGCTTACAATGCAGAATCTTCCAGAGCGACCTATTTAAAATATCTGGATGAGAAGCTTCCGGAAATAGAGATTGAGTTTGAATTTGTGTCACAGGATAATTTTGATAACGTATTAAACTCTCAGCTGCAGGCTGGAGAAGGCCCAGATATTATTGAGCTGGGAGGACAGACAAGATTGCTTGCTAATGCGAACTATCTGCTGGATTTGACCGGAGAGGAATTTATTGGGAAATATGCAGATGCAGGAATTCAGCCATATACAGTAGGTGGAAAGATATACGCTGCACCGCTTCAGTCCTGGTATGAGGGTATTTTCTATAACAAGAAGATTTTTGCAGATAATGGAATCAAGATTCCAAAGACCTGGGATGAGTTCATACAGATACATAAAACTCTGGAAGAAAAGGGTATCAAGGCTCAGACAATGGGAGCGCAATCCTACGAGCCTATGATGAAGCAGAGTATTGCCCTTGTTAATAATGAATTTTATTCAGATTCAGCAAATAACGGTTTTGATGAGAAATTTAATGCAGGTGAAGTGAAGCTGGCTGAAAGCTGGCTGCCGGCAGTAACCGAATGGTATAAGATTATTGAGGCTGGCTGTTTAACCCAGGATATGCTGGGGTTGAGCTATGACCAGGCATTAGATGAATTTGCAACAGAAAAGGCTGCTATGTGGGAGTGTGGGCCTTGGGCTGTAGAAACTATCAAAGAGAAGAATCCAGATCTGGAATTTGGTATGTTCCCAATTCCTGGAACAAATGCAGATAAGCCAGGCTGGCTTGTTGGAGGACCTGGTTCTGCTCTCGGTATCAACGCTAAATCTGAGCATATCAGGGAAGCCTTAAAGGTATTAGAAATTACAGCAACAGAAGAAGCTCAGAGAGCTTTAGTAAAGGACAATGCAGGAAGCTCCTTTGTAGAAGGTGTAGAGGTAGACCTGGGTGATATTTATACAGATTGTGAGGAAGCTTTTAAGGCAGGTCATGTATATGCTCCATGGACTGCAGTATGGGTAAATGGAAATGCAGTAACAGAGGGCTATGGAAAGTCACTACAAGAGGTACTGGCAGGTTCTAAGACAGTAGAGGAAGCATTAAAGGATGCCGATGGGATTAATGATGATCTGAGGGCAACATTAGAGTAAAGCTACAGTAGAAAATGGGATGTCTTGCATCAGGACATCCCATTTTAACTGAAAACAAGATTTATGTAGAAAGTGGGGAAGACGGATGAATAGTAAAAGAAAGGATAGGATCTACCTAATGATGATACTTCCTGCTTTTCTGGGATTTGTAGTTTTGTTTATTGTACCTACAATTATGAGTTTTCTATATAGTGTGACAAATTGGTCCGTATATAGCACAGAAATCCGTTTTGTGGGATTATCTAATTTTCAAAAGCTGTTTGCAGATGCAAAGACAATCGCAGCTATTAAGCATTCGGTGGTATATGCCCTTTTAATTACGATAATTCAGAATGTATTTGCCATTCTTTTAGCGGCATTGCTGAACAGGAATACAAGGGGAGCAAAATTTGTGAAATCTATTACCTTTTTACCAGCTGTTTTAAGTATTATGGTAGTAGGCTATCTGTTTCAGTATATTATGACTTCAGCAGATGGGGGGCTTTTAAACAGCATTATCCAGTTTTTTGGAGGAAAGTCGGTAAATTGGCTTGGAAATGACAAGATTGCCCTGTATTCAGTCCTGGCCACCCAGGTGTGGCAGTGGACCGGATGGTCCATGGTAATTTATGTAGCGAATTTAAAGAGTATTGACAGTTCTTTATATGAGGCGGCAAATATTGATGGTGCCTCCGGAATCCAGAAATTTTTCAGGGTAACTCTGCCTCTGCTTTATCCGGCGGCTTCCTTCAATGTTCTGATGAGCCTGATTGGAGGAATGAAGATGTTTGATGCTGTATTTGTTATGACAAAGGGCGGACCAGGGTATGCAACGGAAACAATTATGACGACTTTGATCCGGGAAGGCTTTAACAGCGGAAAAACAGCTTATGCCTGTGCTTTTGCTGTAGTATTTTTTGTTATTGTATTTACGTTATCTAAGGTTGTGACATTCTTTTTGAATAAATGGGAGGAGGCGATTCAGGCATGAAGCAATTACGCAAGGCACTATACGGAATATTTCTAATAATAACAGCGATAATTATGCTGCTCCCTATTTATTATCTTTTGGTTACGACTTTTAAAACACCAGCGGAAGCAGCAGCCAGTCCGTTAGGATTGCCAGTTCATTTCACTTTTGACAATTATTTGAAGGCAATCCGGGCTATGAACTATGGGCAGGCCCTGACGAACAATCTAATCATTACACTGGTCTCGGTAGTCTGCCTGGTATTTTTTTCTTCTATGGCGGCTTATGTAGTAGCACGTAGCAAAAGAAAGCTGTATAGCTTCATGTATTCTGTGTTTTTGATAGGTTTGATTATACCTTTTCAAATATCCATTATACCATTATATAAGATCATAGCGGGGCTGCACTTGATGAACACCCATCCGGGTGTTATACTGGTAGATGTATTTTGTATTAATCTGCCTCTCTCTATATTTTTAATCAGAGGATTTATAAATACGGTTCCTGTTGAACTGGAGGAAGCAGCTTTAATTGATGGCTGTGGTACCTTTCAGTGCTTTTGGAAAATTATATTTCCATTATTAAAGCCAATTGTTTCCACGGTAGCGATTCTGGATACTCTGGCTATCTGGAATGATTTTATGACACCATTACTGTTTTTACAGGAATCAGAAAAGCAGGTGCTGTTACAGCAGGTTTACCGGAATGTAGGGCCATTTTCTACAGACTGGACCTCATTTTTTCCAATGCTGGTGATGGCAACTTTGCCTTTAGTAGTATTTTATCTGGTTATGCAGAAGCAGATTGTGGAAGGCGTTGTAGCAGGTGCTGTAAAGGGGTAAAAGGAGTTAGAAGGTATGAAAAAAGAAATTATAAGTATGGGATTAGGCTTACTTTCTATGATAGTTATCTGGGGTGCAGGCAATAGTCTTGCCAAGGCGGAGGAGAATCCGCTTACAGAGGAAAAATGGTGGGCTAAGGTAGAGGCAGAAAGTGGAGCTTTTAAATATCCAGATAAGGTTATACTTTATGTAGACGGAAAGGAGGTTTCTTCTGCAAAGGTCAATATTGATTACCCGATGATTCAGTTGATTTCTCTTTATGAAAAAAGAGAAGGAGGCTGGACAGGAAGCTGGGAATGGCAGCCATATCCTAATTCCTTTGAAATAAGGCTACCGCAATCCCACTGGCTTTAGACGGTCACGACAAACGCATGAATGAATAAATTATGAACACCCCCGTCCAGATTTTTGATATAA
>NZ_LNAM01000047.1 GCF_001461035.1 Acetivibrio ethanolgignens
ATTAGAAAATACTGGCTTTTAATAGGTTGACTTGCATTGAACTTCACGGATTCAGGTTTTATATAATTACCATTACTGTCATAGTATATATTATCCCTTAATACTCCACCACTTCAATCAGATAAAGTACCAGGATTAATATTAATTAACATACTGTAAGCTTCTAAAGTTGGTAACATATTATATTTAACACAAAGCCTTATATATATTAAATATATTATCCAGTAGCTCTATATCGTTATTATCCGGTTTAGGTATATTGTCTGAGATATACAATATCATTGACATGAATATACCGGATTTATTATAAATATCCTCTCGGCATTTATCGTCCAGCTCATGCTCAAAGAAATCATCTGCAAGCTCTAATATTCTACTGGTGTATACTTCTACACCAGCACTTGACACAACTATATTATTTTTCATGTATTATATACACCTCCTGAATGTTTAGATAATTTACATTACATTGCTCCGTCGCACTCGTCCCAGTCCTGTTGCTTGCATCCGGAACACTCTCCGAAGCATTCGCACATATCACCAGTACACTCGACGCACATCGGCTCACATTCTCCATCAATTTCATAAACACATTTGAATTTATTACAGGCCATTTCAAGATACCTCTAGGGTAAAAAAATAAGCAACCAATATATGATTCTCTCGTAATTATGCATATACTTTATACCTCCAATCCATATTTTCAAGACATTTTTTAAAAGTTATATTTCTTTTTCCTTTCTTCTTCCGGCGACGCTTTAAACTCAATCAGATCTTTCGGCTGCATATCCAAAATGAAAGATACTTTATTCAGACTTTCAAGAGATAACGCACCTCCTGCATATTTTCAATATATATTATAACCCTTTAAAAGTTATAAAAAGTATCAACTATAACTTTTAAAAGTGATATTATTATATCAACAAGGGAACACAACCAAATTTCAAATACAGAAGGGAAACATAGGGAGCTTGCACCTTGAAAATTTTAGATTGCGAACTATGTCGGATACTGCTATAATATCTGCATGGGAAACCAGAGAGCCGGGCGGCTTACCCTCCTATTTCGGAGGGGCTAACCCTCCAGACGAAAGAAAATAGCCGCCATTACTCGCAATAATGACGGCTGTTAATAATAACGGCTAATTATTATTTCAGGGTAAGCCGCTTCTCTGGCTTTCCCTCTTCTATGTTCAATATAGCACATCTGGCGGCATTCGTCAAATCAAAATTCTTTCCCGGTGTAGCGGTCAAGAAAAGTTATTTTTAAGTCGCAGTTTAAAGTGTTCTCGCTATACAATTTTTAAAAATTATCGGCCTGATTGATATATTCAAATAACCTGGCAGCGGAATTATTCGCTGCTATTTTTTTGCAAAAAAATAAACCGACTAAGCGATTTCTCTTTTTAGCATTTGTAGAAGAAACTCCTTTCCTAAGTATTTGCATATATCGAACGTTTGTCTGATTACTTTTTTGATTACCTATTGATTACTCAAACTCTGAAACCCTCTAAAATCAAGGGTTTCAGAATGGAGCTGAGGGGAATCGAACCATTATCAAAACGTTTTAAACGCTTATAGATACTAGGTTTTTAGAGTTTCATTTTCAATGTTGACCCCAATTTGACCCCAATTTAGCACACTTTTATCATTGTCATTGCTTTTGCTTCTTCTTCCTTAATCGAGTGAATATATTTGTTGTATGTTATATTAATATTCGCATGTCCCATCAATTTACTTACAACTTCTATATTTACTCCTTTCCTTAAAAGAACAGAACCAAAGGTATGTCGCAATGTATGCAAGGTTACTTTTTTATTTATTTGAGCTTTCATTAAAATTCTATCAAGACTACGTTGTAAATTCCTTGCAGAATTTATTGTTCCTACCCTTGTGCAGCATAAATATTTTGATGATATATTATTCCTATTATTATACTTTCTAAGTTCTTCTAGGTATTCTACTACATTATCGTTTAGATTAAGTATTCTAATACCAGCATTTGTTTTGGTTGATTTTTTGATAAGTGTACCACTTTTACCTGTTTCAAAATTCATAACATTGCTTTGAACAGTTTTGTTAATATACACAATTTTATTATTAAAATCAAAATCATCCCATTCTAACGCTAATACCTCTCCTACTCGTAACCCAAGATTCATCATAAATAACAGTATAAATCCGTCTCTGCTACAATACTCATGTGTTGTCTTATATTTGCTTAGTGCTGCTTTTTTAAATCTTTCTATTTCTTCATCACTTAAAGAAAATTGTTTTTTTGTTTCTGTTTGTATGCAACTTTCTTTAGGTAAAATAACATTATCACATGGATTTTTATAAAGTATTTCTTCTTGAATAGCTGTATTAAAGCATGGGCGTAATAACTGTAATATCTTTTTTAATCCAGACATTGCCAAAGGCTTTATGTCTTTTGATATTGGGTTAGCACGATTATCAATTAATTCTTGGATGTCCTTTGTCGTTATATCCCCAATTTTATTTTTCCCTATTGTATCTTTAATTTGATGAATATATACGCTATATAGCCTAGAGTATGAAGTTGGTTCTATCTTATTCAATTTATAATTTTTAAGCCAATATTCAATATAATCATTTAAAACTATCTTTTTAGGTTCTTTGTAACCATTTTCAATTTTATTAAGATATTCTTTCGCTTTATTTTTTACTTCTGATTTTGTTTTACCATAAAAACTTTTTCTTACGTTATTAATGGTCAACCTTCCTTCATGGCGACCATCACTTCTTACTTTTATGGTCATGTTGTTTATTATAGCTGATACATTGTTTATGATTATTCACCTCCACTAAAGAAAAACAATGTAGACAGCAATTTTAAAAGAAATTAACACATCTTTATTATATCATCACTTCTACATTGTTTCAACTTTATTACTCAAACTTCGCACTTGAATAAGTGCCTATGCACCTTGAAAATTCAATAATAACTG
>NZ_LNAM01000048.1 GCF_001461035.1 Acetivibrio ethanolgignens
AGAAGCAGAGAGAGCAGTGCATAGGCGTGGTTGAGGAACACATTCATGCGTTTGTCGTGCCAATTTTAAAATAAATTATTGATATTTTAACTGGTATGTGATAGTATTGTTATAGACCGTAGGAAGGCAGGGGTAATGCCCGAATCCAAATATTCCATTGGCGGGATTAAGAATGGTATATCCATTCTTTTTTTTTACTATGAAAGAGGGTGTAATGGATGCCGAATACAGAATTACCAATAGATTTGGAAACACAGGTTGTGTTAATGAAAAAATATGTAAGTTTCCGCCAAAGAAAAAAGATGAGGGATTTCCTTGGATATGCAGGATATTTCAGAGCAAGTCGTTATGGAAAATATCTTTTAACACAAGTCAATGTGTTCGGAAGTAAGGCTGACTCAAAAATTTTCTTTGCCCTTTATGACTTTGATGTACAATTAAGATTACTGCTATTCAAATACTGTAAAAAGGCAGAGGTTCGTTTTAAGAGTGCTATAGCTAATGCCGTTTCATTAAAGACTGGAGATGCCGGTTTTTATCTGGATAAGCAATATTATACACCAACAAAAAGTGAGAAAGATAAAAAAACCAGAAATAGAAATGTTGCATTTTTCCATACAAAATTTTTCGCAGGGTTGATAAATGATGAAGAAAAACTGAGAAGGGATGTAGTGAAACATCCTGAACTGAAAGAATACCGGAAAGGTGGAACTCGTCAAAATAATGTGTTACCTGTTTGGGCGGCATTTTCATATTTTGAAATGGGAACAATGGTGATGATTTATTCATACCTGCGAGGTGATTTGAGAAAAGAAGTATTAGATTATACATATTCACAAAATAACTATAAAAAAGAAGTAACAAAGCAGATGGACACATGGTTAGATGCAGTTAGAAATCTAAGAAATTATTGTGCGCATCATTCTATGGTGGTTGGTATGACTTCTTCTGTGGTAATTCCAGATAATAGGGATAGTGCAGATGTACTTCCGGATAATACAAATCTTTATTCACGATTATATGCATTGAAGAAAATATTATCACAAAAAGATGCTGATATGTTGGCAGAGGAATTAGAAAAACTTATTTCAAAAACAAAAATTGATATATATAAGATGAATGTATTACCAGCGAATTGGAAAGAATTATATGATAAAATACTGTTCTTATAGGAATAGTAAATTAGTTTGAGAATATAATAAGAATGACCGTAGGAAGGCAAGGGTAATGCCTGAATCCAAATATTCCATTGGCGGGTAGGCAGCTAAGAAGATTAGCTGCCTATTTCATTATAAACTGAAATTTTTGTCGGTTGTTTATGTGCTGGCTCAGCTTGTGTCTGACCGAGGTATTGATTCAGATTTTCCAGTTTTCGGTTTAATGATTGAACCTCTTTTTCACATTTCTTGTAGGTGGAAGTCAGTTCATTTTTCTCTTTCATCAGTTCCTGATATTCCGCTTTTAGCTTATCAACATTCAATCCTTTTAAGTTTATCCCTGCCTGCTCAAGTACACGCCTTGCACCGCCATATAGAATGAGCTGGCTTTCGTATCGGCGGAAATATGCGTCTGGGTTCTTTGACTTTTTGTAGGCGATGTGATAGGAGCGGTTGGTTTTGTACTGCTCGGCATATTTGATGATTTCTGCAAGGTCTTTCATGCGATGTTCCAGTTTCACAGCGCTCTGCTTGGCAGATTTTCCGGCTTCGGTTTTTACAGTAATCTGATGCGTCAGATCGGAGAGAGAACCAACTTCATTATAGCTTTGTGCAGCAATCTTCAAATTCTCGATAGTTGCCCATTGTTGGAGTCCGGGACTGTTTTGGAATTTTTCATCCGAGGTATCAATGAGCCTGCGGGCAGAGTAGTCTTTTTTCGGAATAACAGATTTTCGCTCACGCTTCATTTCGATGCGTTCCCGGATACGTTCCTTTGTGTATTCCTTACCAAGCGATTTCGTACTGCCACGGACAAAACGTTCTTTATCCAGAGGACGGAAAGAGATGTATTTGGCAGCACTTTCTTCAAAAGATTCTCCTTTGATTTCATATCCTTTGGCTCTCATTAAAAGTAAGAAATCTTCATATGTGGAAGCTGACTTGATGCAAAAATTGATGTCCCTTCTAAGCTGAGTTTTCCAGGTAGAGCCATTCTGATCAGATTGCCATTCTTTGTATTTTTTACCACGTTCACCACCCGGAATGATGATGGAAAGGTTATGCTCTTTGCATAGTTCATCACTTAGTTTCCGGATGTAGTAATACGACTGTTTGCAGTCGTGATATTTGTTATGCTCGATGTTATCAGCAGCACAAAATATGATGTGATTATGAATATGTCCTTTATCAATGTGTGTGGTGAGGACATACGAATATTTCCCTTCTAAAACCTTGTCAGCAAGTTCTTTTCCAATGCGGTGAGTTTCCTCATAACTGACTTCTCCCGGAGCAAAAGCCTGTATCAGATGGTAGGCTTTGTTAGGACTGTTCTCCCTGCAATGGTCAAGGGTGTACTTAAAGTCAATCGCTGCTGTTTCTGGCACACACGCATAAGATGAAACATAGATTTGTTCATCAGTTTTGTCGGGGTTGCAGATGTAATCTATTGCTTTATCAACTCCTTTACTTCATTCATATCGTCCTGATAGATGTTTCCGGTACTGTTTACCCGCTTTGCAATCTGGTTCAGACTGGAGCTGATTCGCCCAAGCTCTGTATTATAATTTCGCAAATAACTGTAATCGACATCATACACATATCCATATAAAATCAGTTTGCGTAAAAAGGCTGACATGCTTTTCATGCCGGATGCTTTGAATTTGGTATTGAGAATGTATTGCTCATCATCACTGAGATAAAATTGTACCGGAAAACCCACGACAAACGCATGAATGTGTTCCTCAACCACGCCTATGCACTGCTCTCTCTGCTTCT
>NZ_LNAM01000049.1:0-252 GCF_001461035.1 Acetivibrio ethanolgignens
TGTAAATGGCTATAAATTTTTTAAAATTAATGCGAAAAGTTTTTATTCCTCAAAGCTGTGTCAACACCAAGCTCTCTTGCAATCTGGCTTTTATTGATGTTTAGTGAAGAATTTTCTGTAAACGGTTTCAATTTGTATAAGTCCTCCAATGAATTAATCTTTAAATCTACAATAATGCTGCTTTTTAAAATCATACTGTTTACCTCCATGGTAACAGTATAGCATTTGTACATTTTTATTTTGGATTTTTTG
>NZ_LNAM01000049.1:262-2910 GCF_001461035.1 Acetivibrio ethanolgignens
TATAGCATTTGTACATTTTTATTTTGGATTTTTTGTACATATATATTGTACCATTTATAGGAGTTTTCTGACTACGGATACCAAGGGTGACCTTTACCGAAACTATGCAGGCATCGCCAAGAAATACTATGGGTACCACACCGCAGTCATTGACTTAAGAAACCCAACTAGAAGTGATGGCGATAATATGCTCCATTTGGTAAACAAGTACATGGATGAGTATCTGGCAGATCATAACAACTTAAGTGCCAAGGCAAAGGCAGAAAAGTATGCAAAGATTACTGCCAAGACAATCATATCCTCTGGGGGAGCCGACAGTGCCAGCTACGGACAAAATGCATTCTTCTATGATGCCGCAGAAGGTGTGCTGACCGCAGTCATCCTGTTAATAGCAGAATTCTGTCCCAAGGAGAAAAGACACATCATTAGTGTATTTAAACTGATTCAGGATTTACTGGCGCCATCCAAGGTAAAAGGAAGAAATCAGTTTCAGTTGCTTATGGCAAAGCTTCCGGATACCCACAAAGCCAAATGGTTTGCCGGGGCAGCTTTGAATACCGCAGAGCAGTCCATGCAGTCTGTTCTTTCCACAGCACTCTCCAGACTAAACTCTTTCCTCGATTCTGAACTGGAGCAGATACTGTGCTTTGATACCGCTATCGATGCTGAAATGTTTTGTAAGCAGAAGACAGCGGTATTTTTGGTTATGCCAGAAGAGGACAATACCAAGTATTTTATTATCTCTCTGATTTTGCAGCAGCTCTACAGGGAAATCCTTGTGGTGGCAGATGAGAACGGAGGGAAGCTGGACAACCGTGTTGTTTTCTATTGGGATGAGGTCGGAACCATACCGAAGATTGAGAGTGCGGAGATGATGTTCTCGGCATCCCGTTCCAGAAGGGTAAGTATCGTACCTATGATACAGTCCTTTGCACAGCTTAATAAGAACTACGGAAAGGAAGGGGCAGAGATTATCATCGATAACTGTCAGGATACCATCTTCGGTGGATTTGCACCGAACTCAGAATCCGCAGAGGTACTGTCCAAGAGCCTTGGAAACAAGACGGTCATGTCCGGCTCCATCAGCAGGGGAAAGAATGATCCCAGCCAGTCCCTCCAGATGATACAAAGACCATTAATGACACCGGATGAGTTAAAGTCCCTGCCAAAAGGAAACTTTATTGTGTCAAAAACAGGCAGCCATCCCATGAGAACCAAGCTGAAGCTGTTCCTAAAGTGGGGTATTACCTTTGAGGAACCATATGAGATTGAGGAAAAGTCAGCGAGAAAGGTAGCCTATGCAGACAAGCAGGAGATTGAAGAAGAGATTATCCGCAGATATATGTGCTGTGTGGATGAGGAGCCGGAAAGCACGGAACAAGGCACTGCATCCAGAAGTGGTGGCATGCTGCAGTCCCAGATGAATGAAACGGTGGCAAAGGTCAGACAGGCTCTCAGAACAGAGGATTAGGTGATTAGTTGAGCAAAAAAGAAATATATGAAGCAGAACTGCCCCATAGGGCTGTGGCGGTATATCTGTACCTAAAGGATCGTGCAAATAAGGAAGGCATCTGCTATCCGGCAATCGGTACCATTGCCAGGGAACTGCATTTGTCTGTCAGCACCATAAAACGTGCCATCAGCGATTTGGAGGAGAACGGATTTATACGCAAGAAACAGCGCTGGCGTGATAATGGAGGCAGAAGCAGTCTGCTGTTTGAAATAATAAAGTAAGCACAAAGGGGATACTGCGTAGGTTAGGTGAACTATGGTATGGTTCACCATGACCTATGCAGGGAACTTTTCACTTTAAGGATTAGGACAGAGAAAAGATAAAATATATATTACAGAATCAAAGTATAGTGAAGATATAAATAGGCTTAAAAACGAAATTGGGACATAGATTGTCAAATTTAGGACATTTGCACAATTCATGTTATGAATTATGTTAAATTGCTCAAAAACTAAAGAGGTAGAATCTATATGACTAATAAAATAGTAGAGACACTAATAAATAAACAATCTCAAAACGAAATAATAACAAATGAAGATGAGCAGATATATAGATATGGATATATTTTATTGTGTGAAGTTGTTTTAAATTTAGTGATAGCCTTAATAATAGGAATTGTATTTTTGAAAACAAAGGAGATAATGTTTTTTTTGTGCGTTTATATTCCGCTAAGAAGTTTTTGTGGAGGATGGCATGCAAATAAAATTTGGAAATGTACAATAATATCAAATGCAATATTGTTATTGCAAGTGTATTGTATAGAAAATATAGTCAATCTCATATCAAGCGAAAGAATGTTGATAATATGTTTTTTTAATATGATTTGTGTATTTTTTTTGGCGCCAATAGAAACGGAGAAGAAAAAAATTAGTCATGAAGAGAGGCTGATTTATAGAAAAAAAATAAAGGTAATGTTAGTGCTTCATCTAATAACAATATTAGCAACAATACTTTGGGATAACAAGCAATTGGAATTTAGTATTATGTTTGCGTATATAACACAAAGTGTTATGTTATTATTGGAAATAGCGAAAATTTCACTTTCTAAAAGAGTTATTTTTAGAAAAAATCAAGAGTACAGCTTTGAGGAATAAAAACTTTTCGCATTAATTTTAAAAAATTTATAGCCATTTAC
>NZ_LNAM01000050.1 GCF_001461035.1 Acetivibrio ethanolgignens
ATCTAATTTTTATCAGAAAGATTCAAGATCCAAAGACACAAGATTTTTTACGCCCTCTATAATTTTGTTCCTCAACGCTGACACTACCGAAAGACCCCTTGACAAATCTCATCTTACGTGCCTATGCTCATGCTCTCGCCATTCTGCTTGTCCTCTTTAGATAGTCTGCAATATAAAGCAGTGATTTCATTATTCAATTTTTCCCTTTCCATAGGTTACCTCCCATAAATGAAAAGGGACTTCATCAAGGAGTATTATCCTCATTATGAAGCCCTTTGACAGAACTATTTATGCACTTTCAATATATTTATTTGCCTTATTCTGTATTTCCTCTTCCGCAATGTGCCTGAACACCTCTTCCATCTTTACATTCCCGACATATTTACGCTCCACGACAATGCGTGTGGGTCTTGGAACATTTCTGCTCCCATTCCTCTTTTTTTCCTTCATTCAATTCCTCCCATCATGCAAAAAGGACAGCTACAAACAATGGTCTGCAAACTGCCCTTTCGTTGTTATAATGACTGTTCATTTTTCTTTCTGCTGTATAACTGACTGTGCTTGTTCTGCTCTGCTTCTCGTCTCATTGCAAGCATTTTTCTGTTATGCTCGATAACCTCTGCGGATGCAAGCTCCGTAACAACCCTTGTATAGGCAGGATTGTTCTCCTGTAATCTCTCTTCCAGCTTCGCCTTTTCAGCTGTCCACTTCTTCGGTGTAATCTTCTCATCAGATGATGGCATTTTCTTTAATTCCGCACGATAACTGTTGTAGTCTTTCAGTTCCGTTTCATGCTCCCTATCATACTTCCGCTTTGCAAAGCCTTTCAGCGAATTACTCGTTTTATGGTACTCAATATAAGGCTCTAACTCACTGTATGCCACAAGCAACTGTTCCAGTCTTGCAATCTGCCCCGCTATGCTCTGTCGCTCCGCTGACAGCTTCTCATAGGCTGGCTCTCGCTGTTCCTTAAACTCCTGCAACTGCTCAAAGCTCTCAATCTGATTTGACACAACAAACTGCTCCATTCTCTCCTGCGACTGCAATGTCTGTCTTTGAGAAATCTTTTTCAGATACTTACCCTTTACTATTGGAAGTTCTAGTCTGCCCTTTCTGCTGACAACTGCCCTTATCATTTCCAGCACTTCATTTGCAGTATTGCAAACTGCTTCAATCGGCTTGGAATTAACAATCTTCTGTAACTGTTCCTCTGCTTTTGCCACAAGCATTTTTGCAGTGAGAATTGCCTTATTCTGCTCAATTATCCTGCGGTTGATATTACCTCTCTCACTTTGTATTCCTGCCTTTTCCAGTGCAGTAGCCTTAGCCCCTAAATGGATTTGTGGAATGATGTCCAATCCCTGCTCCGCAAATGACCGATGCTCCCAAAAGTTCTCCGTCAATACGTTCTTTTCATTTACCGCATTTATAGTGTCTGCTAAATCCTTTCGCCACTTCTTTGCATTCTCCCTGCTGTTCCATCCAGTAACGTCCTGCGTGGTACATTTGTACTGTCCATTCTTTTTGCGTATCTTATTTCCGTCTGCATCCAGCACATAGACCTTTTTCTGTTTATCTCCCCATGAACCATCTTCCAAAATCGGGCACATGGTAAGCATGATGTGACAATGAAGATTCCGTTGGTGCGTGACTGGATTTTCGGAGTCATGGATGGCAAACTGCGCACACATTCCATCATCCACAAAATTTCGCTTTACGTAGTCCCTTATTACCTCTGTGGCAAGCTCATAGCTCCACTCATTCGGCAACTCTATTTTATATGACCTTGCCAGCTGTGCCTTTGCAAATCTGCTTTCGTGCATTTCAACAGAGTTCCACAACACCGATGGATCTGAATATTCCGTAGGCGCATTGACTGGCAGCATGACTTCACTATGCACCAAATCTTCACTGTACTTTGGATAATAAGTCGTTCCGTCATATTCAGAATACATGGTAGTACGGCTGATATATGCCGACCTGTCAACTGCGGATGAGCCACCTCTGCACTTCGCACCTCTTCCTATGATGGCAACTCGGGTACTCAGGTTTTTAACAGCCATGGCAACACCTCACTCTCACGTAAGGGCTGTGGCTGACTGATGCTGTGGATTGTACAGTATCGGCTGACTTTGTGGGCAATGAAGCTCCGCTCTTTGGAGTTTCATTGAACGCAAAGTATGCAAATGGGTAGGTGCGTCCTCTGCACCGAAGGGAAAATGCAGTGTTCCCTTTTGACTGCCTTCGGCAGGCAACAGCTGTCTGCAAGACCCCTCGGAGAGCGCACATACCATCGCAGATGGTATATCTGTGCGCAACGAGAAAATCTCGTTGACTGGTTTTAGGCATTTTCGCCCCTGCCATTACCTTCATCATCAGCCACCTCACTTTCGGATTTTGTGATTGCATTCATACCCTTTTCCGCATTTTCTTTTTTCACAAGTTCAATAATGCGCTGGCACTGGTCTGATTTTAGTCCCGATGCAATAATTCTGTTCAGTTCAAGTTCATCAAACTGGAAACACTCTGGAAAGTATTTATGAACAATGCCACCTATCATGTACTTATACTGGTTTTCCTCTTTTCTTTTCTGCTGACTTGCCTTTCTCTTTGCCTCTGCCAGCCTTGCCTTAGCCTGCTCCACATTCTTCTCTGCTTTTAATACCTCTGCTGTTTTTTCTTTGTTCTGTACCATAATTTCAATCTCCTTTTCCTATTTTTTGTAACAAAAAAGGCGGTCATGGTTTTAATTTTCCATGCCACCTTTTGGTGTTCAATATTTAATTTAATTGCTTCATAAAATTGGGATTTAAAAAAGTGTCTTCGACACATCAACTCCCCTAGCCCCTCATTCATGAGGGGAATTAGG
>NZ_LNAM01000051.1:0-296 GCF_001461035.1 Acetivibrio ethanolgignens
GAATACGATATGAAAGTAAGTGGGAGGGTATAGCACCATATGCACCATTGTTTGGACATTAAGAAAACACCTAGATAATGGAGCAAAACTACAAGGATATATTACAACAGATTATGGATTAAAAGACGTATATGAACCATCAGAAAGTACATATTTTACAGGAGAAAAACAGATAAGATATGTACCACATATAAAAATAACAGGTGTAACATATGATGTAAAGTTAGAATATGAAAATGCACCAAATGGAGTAGAATTACCTAAAGTAGTTCAAATAAATGCGGGACATAAATTAG
>NZ_LNAM01000051.1:306-2858 GCF_001461035.1 Acetivibrio ethanolgignens
TTACCTAAAGTAGTTCAAATAAATGCGGGACATAAATTAGAATTACCTGAAATAGATGGATATATATCAACTTTTACAGATGAAAATGGAAAAGATTTAGGCTCTGATTTAATTGTAGATAAAAATATGAATTTGAAGGTTATTTGGTTAGATTTTATGGATTCAACAGATTCTGATAACGATAATATTAGAGATCAAATTGAAATCTATATTGGAACAGATAAAAACAAATGGGACACAGATGAAGATGGGATTTCTGACTATTTTGAATTTTATTTATCACAATCTAATCCTTTAGAAAAAGATAGTGATAAAAATGGTATTTTAGATTCTGACGAAGATTTAGACGGAGATGGATTAAAAAATATTGATGAAGAACACTTTAAAACAAATCCTTTGATTAAAGATACTGATTGTGATGGAATTGAAGATGGTAAAGAAATTAAAGAAAGTTTGACAAATCCTTTAGTTGCAGATACTGATGGAGATGGTGTTTATGATTTAAAAGAATTGGAGTTGGGATTAAATCCCTTAAAAAATGATTCTAATGACGATGGAGTAATAGATGGAGACGATATTTTTAATATTATTCAATCACCATCATATAATGAAACAGATTTAAGAAGTATACCTACTATAAAAATGAAAATACCAGCAAAACTTATTAAAACATTATCAATAAGAAAACTTAGTGATGATGACTTTTATTTACCTAAAGATATGCCAGGTTATATAGGTTCGGGTTACGATTTTAATTTGGATGGAGCTTTTGAGTCCGCTACGCTTACATTTAAAATTAATTCAGAATTACTGAAAAACAATGATTTTGAACCTGCAATTTATTATTGTGATGAAACTAATCAATCTATTGTTCTTATTGAAAATCAAACATTGAATCCTAATACAGGAGAAATTTCAGCTGAAATTTCACATTTTTCAAGATATATTTTACTTAATAAAAAATCATTTGATAAAATATGGGATAATGAAATAAAGCCACCTGTAGCTGACAACACAACAAATAAGAAATTGGTAATTGCAATGTCTATTGATTCATCTGGAAGTATGAGCTCAAATGATCCGAGTGGGATTAGGAAGGATGCTGCAAAATTGTTTGTTAGTAAGTTGAGAGAAAAAGATGAAGCAGCTGTTGTAGATTTTGATTCTTCAGCTATTCTTTTATCAGAATTAACGTCAGATAAAAATGTTCTGAACAATGCTATTGATAAAGTAGATAGTAGTGGAGGGACTAATATAGGTGCTGGAATATCGCTATCTTTAAATCAAATATCAAATGAACAGAATTCTGCTAAATATATTATATTATTAACTGATGGAGATGGTTCTTATGATAATTCTTTAACCCAAAAAGCGATTGATTCTGGTGTTGTAATTTATACGATTGGATTAGGCAATTCTGTAAATATTAGTTTGCTTGAAAGTATTGCTAAAAAAACTGGTGGTAAGTATTATCATGCAACTACAGCCTCTGATTTAACTAATATTTTTAAGGAGACTGCTGGAGAAACAATCGATTATGAAAAAGATACTGATGGAGATGGAATCAAAGATTATTATGAAAAACTGATTGCATCTGGAAAACTAACTGGATTTAATGGAAAAAAATACTATACCGATATGTATAAATCTGATACTGATGGAGATGGAATTGAAGATGGTAAAGAAATGAAAGTGATAACTTCATATGGACGAACATATCTTAAGGTATTTTCTGACCCGAATTTGAAAGATAGCGATTATGATGGGTATCTAGATTCAGATGATAATAATCCGCTAAAGTGGAATATTAGTGATAGAGATTTAGTAATGGCATCATCTATTTCGTATAGTTTTATACCAAGCGGTAGTAAGTTGGATTCACTTTCTACAAATTGGGAAAATGAAATAAATTCAGGTTTTCATGGTCTGGCAAATGTTAATGAATTAAAAGGTTGGAGTGTTTTTGATACATGGTATGCTAAAGGTGGTTTACAGTTGGTTGCGTTTAAAAAAGACGATAATATCATTATAGCATGCAGAGGTACAGAGGAAAAGTTTAAAGATTGGTTTAATAATGCTACTACCTATTTTTTAAGTATAAGCACACAAACACCAGCTGCAAAAGATTTTATGAAAAAGATAATGAAAAACAACAAAGGATATAATTTTTATGTAACTGGGCATTCATTAGGTGGACATATTGCCTATAATATTGGAGCAGAAGGAATAAATTATAGTCAGAATTCTATGTATGGAATAGTAACGTTTAATGGACTGGGATTAACATTAGGATTAGGACTGGTGGGAGATGTTTGGGATGAAGCACAACTTAACAAAAAATCACAAATAATAAGAAATCACGTGGTGAAAAATTCAGGATGGCCTAATGATAAAGATCCTGTATACCATATTCCTGTTACATTTCATTACGGAAAAACATATACCTACAAAAAGAGTGACTTAGCTCCAGATGGCATTTTGGGATTTCATAGTCTAATTAGTGTCTGCTGATTAAGCAGACATTTGCAACTTCCAACTCTTACATCTGCTCC
>NZ_LNAM01000052.1:0-1417 GCF_001461035.1 Acetivibrio ethanolgignens
GGTATTTAATCATGCAGGTAAAATACGCGATTACAATATTACAAAAAAAGAATGGATACTGAAAGGTAACACGGTAATGTATGCATCATATGACAGTATTCGTGCTACTCTTGATTATGACTTTTCACAGGAAAAGGAATTTTCTTATAATGGATTATCAATAGAAGAAGCCGTGCGTCATATTGCAAAATTCACATCGGGAATCTGGCAGATTCATCCTTTTGGAGAGGGTAATACCAGATCTACTGCAGTATTTATTATTAAATATTTAAAGACATTTGGGTTTAGTGTGAGCAATGAGACTTTTGCAGAAAACTCATGGTATTTTAGAAATGCATTAGTAAGAGCTAATTATAATGATTTGCAAAATGGCATCCATGCAACTACAAAATTTTTAGAGATGTTTTTTGAAAATCTTTTGATGAATGCTGGGCATGAATTAAAGAATAGATATATGCATGTAGACTTTGAAAAACAAAGTGCAAATCAAAGTGCAGCTAGTAATGATTCAAAGTGCAAAATTTGCACTTTGGAGGAATTGGCTATTATTCAGGAGTTAAAAAGGAATCCGGCAATTACTCAAAGAGAATTAGCGAATGCTATTGGTAAATCGGAGAGAACAGTAAAAACGAGAACCGTTGAAATGCAAGAAAAAGGTTTGATAATTCGTGAAAATGGTAAACGAAATGGTAAGTGGAAGGTGCTAGTTGAAATATAGTTTTGTTTGCATATACGGTGAGATACGAGACTGCCATATTGCTACCAGGGTGTAAAAACAAAATTGTATATTTTGTTATGGGTGCAAAAGATTATAGAAACACAAAGCTGTGCGCGAATGTTAATGCGAGGTAAAATTTCAATGCATGTGGAAACGTGTGTACTTTTATCCAACGAAAGAAATCAACACTACAATGTGTCAATAGAGGTTGATGTAAATGAGAAATATCATCAGCACAAAAAAGTCACTTACAAGGATATTCAGGACTATGTCAAAGAAAAATATAATTTCTTTGCACATTCGACCTATATTTCAGAGGTAAAGAGAGAATGTGGCTTAGATGTGCATGAACCCTATAATTCTGTTGAGAATCCTGTTAGAGAATATCATTGTACGGAAGAACGGAAAGAGCAAATAAAAGAAGCGTTAAGACATTTTGGGATGATATAGCCTTTCAGGGTTATATCATTTCCCCAAAAATACAAATAAGAATTGAACAAAATCGCTGCGCGATGGCCTGCCAAGGCTGTGGCGCATTTTTTTTTCATTAAATCAAAATAAGCAGTGGAAACCAAGTCCTAATAGTAGTATTGTTAAGTTGCGACACCAAACAATCAAACAGGATCGACATTACCACTGCCTATGACAAGATTAACATTTTGCCGCTTAATTAGCAAGCGGTTTTATTATTCCAATGCA
>NZ_LNAM01000052.1:1427-2746 GCF_001461035.1 Acetivibrio ethanolgignens
TAATTAGCAAGCGGTTTTATTATTCCAATGCACCTCCATGTGAGCAGTGATACCCAAAATTACTGACTTTACATGGAGGATTTATTATGTACGAAAAATATTTATTACAGCTTGAGGAAGCCGGAAAAATCCGTAACCTCAAAGAGCGTTCCATTAACTGCTACAAAAACTATGTTTCCTATTTCCTGAATTACATGGAAAAAGTTCCGGAAGAGCTTACCTGTCAGGATGTTAGAGACTTTCTTCTTGCCAAGAAAGACGACGGTCTGAAAGCAACCACCCTCAACCTTTATAATTCAGCCATCCGCTTTTTCTATCGAAATGTACTTCACATTCTTTGGGATGATATCACTGTTCCAAGGATGATGATAGAGCACAAACTACCTACCGTACTTTCTGTCGATGAAGTCGATAGACTTCTTGATGCTACAGATGACCTGAAATACAAGGCTATGTTTGCTACCATGTATTCTTCCGGAATGCGTGTTTCCGAAGTAATCCACCTTCATTATGAGGATATTTCACGTACTAACATGCAGATCCATATCCGGGATACAAAGAACCGGATGGATCGTTATACCATTCTGTCTGAAAGAAACCTTGCGCTTCTTACAGAATACTGGTTCAAAAAAGGCAGACCAAAAGGCATTCTGTTTCCGAATCAGTTTACAGGGCAGTATCTTACCTTAAGTACACTGGAACAGGTTATCCGCCGTTCTGCAGCGGCTGCCGGGTTATCCGGTGTTACTCCTCACTGCCTCCGTCACAGCTTTGCCACCCACCTTATGGAGCAAGGAGTGGAACAGCGGAATATTCAGGCATTGCTCGGACACCGCGATCCAAAATCCACTGAAGTTTATCTTCATGTCAGCAACAAATCCCTTATGGGCATCCGCAGTCCTTTTGACAGAAAGGATGGTGCAGCCAATGGATAAACCCACAGTACAGGATATTTTTCGCCGTTTTTATCCGGCATACCTTGTTCAGTATTCACCTTCTCCTATACAGGCAAAGATTGCGCATAACATCATGAACTGCAAGACCGGTGCCTACGGTGCAAATGTATGTGTATGTGAGGATTGTGGTTCCGTACAGATTCATTACAATTCCTGCCGCAACCGCTGTTGTCCCATGTGTCAGGCTGTTCCGAAGGAGATGTGGATGGATGCACGCAGGGAGGATGTCCTTGATGCTCCCTATTTCCATCTGGTTTTTACTGTTCCTGATATTCTAAATCCGGTCATTTACAGTAACCAGAAACTCCTTTATGATGCCTTATACCATGCAGCTTCCGCAACCATCAGTGAACTGGCTGCCGA
>NZ_LNAM01000053.1 GCF_001461035.1 Acetivibrio ethanolgignens
TGCATATGGCGCACCCCATCGGCCGGATTTGCGGAGCAAAACGGCCGAAATGCGAAGCTGAACGGTCGGTTAGCCTTTGCTTGATGTCGCAGTCTCCGCGATAATAGATGTATTCATCCTTTGGATGAAAATACATTTATTACAGGAGGATAATGCATGCTGGATTACAAAAACATCATTATCAAACACTACGCGCTTTCTTTATCCGGAAGCGAAATCGCCAGACAGCTGGGTGCAAGCAAATCAGGAGTAAATGACTTCTTAAGAGCATTTGAGAAATGTGAGTCTCTTTCTTATCCTTTACCGCCCGGCATTACGAATTATGGAATTGCAGAGATCGTGTATGGATCCATTCCGGGATCGGGTGGACGCAATGAAAACATCGAGTATCCTGATTACGAAACGGATGCCAAGCTCATGGCAACTCGCAAAAACATGACATTGGTTTTCTTATGGAACAGATACTCTAAGAAGTGTTCGGAAGAAGGAAAACGCTTCTACCAGTACCGTCAATACTGCGAACTCTACAACAAGTGGTGCGAGGAGAATTACGAGACTGCCCACTTCGATGCTGTAATTGCTCAAAAGATGGAAGTTGACTTCGCGGGCCAGACCTTTGCTATGACAGATCCGCTTACAGGTGAGATCCTGACCATCGTCGTGTTTGTCGCCATTCTTCCGTATTCTCAATACATCTATGCAGAAGGAATGCTTTCCACAAAGGAACCGCAGTGGATTGAAGTCAATAACCATGCACTGGATTACTTCGGTGGTGTACCCGCATTAGTAGTCTGCGATAATTGCAAGCAGGCTGTTATCGTCAACCAGGACTGGATCGAGCCGGAACTGAACAAGGATTATGCCGACTGGGCAGACCATTATGGCACGGTCATCCTTCCAGCGAAAGTCCGGAAGCCGAAGTTCAAAAGTTCTGTAGAAAATGCAGTCGGTATTCTGGAGAAAGGCTTCTTCCACAAGCTTGAAGAACGACAGTATTTCTCTTTAGAACAGTTTAATAAGGATCTCTGGAAAGAACTGGAGGCCCTGAATAAGGAGCCCTTCAAGAAGAAAGAACACAATAGATACTACTATTGGGAAGAGGAGAAACTTGAATTGATGCCACTTCCCTCCATGCATTACGAGTACATGGAGAGAAAAACGGCAAAAGTATCAAGCGACTTCCACGTACGCTTCGACAATGCTTATTATAGCGTAGATAAAGCATTTCTGCATAAAAAAGTATCTATTAAGGCTTCATCAACCGTTGTTCGCATTTATTCTCTCTCCGGAGAATTCCTTTATGAATGGCCAAGAGCGGCTCGTAAGGGTCAGTGGTCAACGAATCCAGAGCATCTGCCGGACAACTATAAAGGATTTACACAGTGGAACGGGCCTTACTTTATCCAGAAAGCTCAACTTGTTGGCAAGAATACAGAGACTATTATCCGTACGATTCTTAAGTCCAGACCATATGAAGTCCAGACATACCGCATGTGCCTGGGGATTCTGAACTTCACCAAGAAATACAGTAATAAAGCGCTTGAAGAGTGTTGCAAACAGGCAATCACCCTGAATAAGCAAAAATATACATTCATCAAGAATACGATTTCCGTTGTTGCAGACGATCTCGGTGAAGCAGGATACCGTCATTCGACTCCATCAAAGAAAGAGCCAGCTCGTGGCGGATATGTAATGCCACCGGAAGCTTCCAGCATTGATACTCTTTTATCCCGCAGTAAAGCCCTTGCGGACCAAATGCGAGAGGAGGTGGACGACTGATGCTTACCGGAACTGCACTCATCAATGAGCTTGTAGATGAATTGAACGAGCTCAAACTTTCTACAATGGCAGCTACTCTGGATGATCTGTATCACAAACCAGGATTTCTGGAAATGGATCGCCTTACTCTGATTGCGGAACTGATTGGCCCACAATTTCAGGAAAAGATCAGTATGACGTTTAAAAATCGACTGACAGCAGCTCATCTGAAAGGATCCCCTGAAGAGTTATCCGATTGTGTTGACTCTGACAAAAGAGAATACCTGCCTTCCGGAATAACAGAGGTTCTGTCTTCTCTGGATTTCATTGAAAGAGGCTATAATCTTTGCATTCTCGGTGAATCCGATGCCGGTAAATCTTATCTCGCTAAAGCGATTGGCATCAAGGCCTGTAATCGGTATAACGTTGGATATTTCCATAGTGAAGAACTTTTGGAAAGTATGGTCGCTCTAAAAGAGCAGGATTACGATAAATACGCTCGCAAGATGAAAAAGTATCTGAAGTGGGAACTGATCATTCTGGATGACTTCCTGCTCCACACGATTACAGATGAGCGTGAAATCAAGATCCTTTTCGAACTGCTTGAGAAACGGAATGAGCAGAGAAAGAGCACTATCGTGTGCTCTCAGCGCGATCCGGATAACTGGAAAGCAATGATTCTCAACGATGAAGTATCGGCGAATTCTATCATGAAGCGAGCTACCAAACATTACACTATCAAGATCAATCCACGATAAGTGGGAATCAGTTAATCAAATATGGGCGGCCGTTTTGCTCCGCAGAATGGCCGCTGTGAAACGCATTTGCGACCGCCGACGGGCGCAAACTGCA
>NZ_LNAM01000054.1 GCF_001461035.1 Acetivibrio ethanolgignens
CTACAAAATATATGAACTTTTCAAGGTACTATAGCGGGGCTTTTGACCCCAACATCATACCATTAAAATATTGAAAAATCAATAGAAATATCATCAAGACGGATAACATGAAGAAAACTTCACTTGAATATCATTGTAAATGGTATTATATTAGCCATTGTAGACAAAAGACATATCACAAGAAATGAGAGCGTCAGAAATGCGTGGATGAAAGAGGGTGAATGAATGAGCCGGACAATTTTACACAGTGACTGTAACTGCTTTTATGCATCAGTAGAGCTTCTCCATCATCCGGAGCTTCGGGGAAAGCCGGTTGCGGTGGGCGGCGATCCGGAAGCCAGGCATGGAATCGTTCTGACAGCTGATTATATAGCAAAGCGGCATGGTGTAAAAACGGGGATGGCGCTGTGGCAGGCCAAACAGGTTTGTCCGGATATTACGTTTCTTCCTCCAAGGATGGATCTGTACCTGAGATTTTCTAAGATGACCCATGAGATTTATGGAGAGTATACCGACAGACAGGAACCTTATGGAATTGATGAGTGCTGGCTGGATGTGACAGACAGCGCCGGAATCAAAGGGGATGGCTATCAGATCGCCCGGGAAATCAGCGGCCGGATTAAGTCGGAGCTTGGCATTACTGTGAGTATCGGTGTGTCCTTTAACAAAATTTTTGCAAAGCTGGGATCAGATTACAAAAAACCGGATGCCATTACTACCATGAATAAGGATGAATACCGGGAAAAAGCATGGCCGCTTCCGGTGTCAGATTTACTGTATGTAGGAAGTGCCACGACGAAAAAACTATATAGCATGGGAATTACCACTATCGGCGGATTAGCACAGACGGATGAAAGAATTCTGGTCGGGAGATTCGGCAAGATGGGAAGCATCCTCTGGTCATTTGCCAATGGCTATGATGAGTCTCCGGTAAAGATTGAGAATACCAGCGCTCCGGTCAAGTCCGTAGGTAACAGTACAACGACACCAAAGGATATGGAGACAGATGAGGATGTGAAGATTGTTCTTTATATCCTGGCGGAAAGCGTTGCGGCGAGACTGAGGGAGAATGGATTCCGGTGCCGGACAGTAGAAATCAGTATAAGGGACAAAGACCTTTATCATTTTTCCAAGCAGGTAAAGCTTAAGAATGCCAGCAACATAACAAAAGAAATCGCAGAAGCAGGGTACCGGCTTTATAAGGAAAGCTACAGGCTGCCTGCAGATGAGTATGAGAAACAACAGCTTTCGCCGGAGCTTTTTCAGAAGCCACTCAGAAGTATCGGAATCCGGGGAACCGATCTTGTGACAGATTATTTCTGGGAGCAGCTGGATCTTTTCACGGATCCGGGTTTCCGAGAGAAGCAGATGAAGATGGATGATGCAGTAGATGTCATCCGAAGAAGATTTGGATTTTATAGTATTCAGAGAGGACTCATGTACCGTGACAGAATTTTGTCAGCCTGTGATGCGAAAGCAGATCATACGGTTCATCCTCATGGGTACTTTTCAGGTTAGCAACGAGACATGCCGAGAAGAATATGGAAGTGCGTTGTGCTTGCACATAAGCAGTTTCATATTTCTTCGAAGGAAAGGCGACTGCCGTGAGCGAGATGAAGCAAAGCGTAATCGAGCTGGATGGCGAGTTGCGTATAGAAAGGAGGATTTTATGGCATCTTGTAAGGTATATGTGAATGTCATGGCTGAGTTTACTAAGGATGGTCGGCTCCTTCCAAGGAGCTTTATCTGGAAAGACGGCCAGGTATACGAAATACAGAGAGTAACAGATGTGCGCAGAGCGGCCAGTCTAAAAGCCGGAGGTGTGGGAATACGCTATACATGTATTGTGAATGGAAGAGAGAGCCATCTTTTCTATGAAGATAACAATATGTGGTTTGTAGAGGAGCGGTAAATTTACAGAATGGAGTCAGTTACAAAAAGAGATCAGCGAGAAGTACAAAGGACGGATGGTGCGGACTTCGGCACATCGGAACTCATCCGTTATTTCACAATCATCAATGGTTTTCCTTTCCCTTATCCGTTGAATGGTAACAATCAACCAGGAGGATTTTGATGATGATAGATAGAAAAGATAAGAGATACGTCAGCTGCCCGGTATGTGGCAGAATCCTGATGAAGTGTCAGGGACAATGTAATATAGATATTACCTGTGGGAAATGTAACAGGGAAATTGTGGTTCTTGTAGATGAGGAGAGAGTCATGGTTCTGGAGAATAGACGAGGTTCTGAAAAGGACGGAAGAGCCGGACAGGTCCGGGTGAGTGTTCAGAAAAGCAAGGAACCGGGGAAAATGAAACCCATGAAAAGAGCTGCAAATTATTAAAATCAAATAAGTGAGATAGCAGTTGAACCGTCAGATTTGGCAGGAACCATCAGAGCCGGCACTGCGTATCAAGAGTTTGTAACGAGCTGGAATTAGCATAGAACTATTAGGAGCCGACAAAACGGAAATAGAGCCAGGTGGCATATTAGCTACCGGTCTTATTGGTATTCGTTTTGTCGACTCCTTTATTTGTCAAACCGCAGATTATCTCGGGCGATTTCCGCAGATTATTTCAGACGGAAACACC
>NZ_LNAM01000055.1 GCF_001461035.1 Acetivibrio ethanolgignens
TATAATTCATAAGTGAAGTATCAGATTCAGAGCAGACAAAAAGAGCAGTTCTGAATGAACATGAACTGCTCTGAATGTGATTCTTCAGAATTGTACCAAGTCGCGTACGTTTAGCCAATAAGTGTATGGGGATAGTATGCTTCCCTTTTAGTGAAAATGCTGAAGCATTGATTGAAAACTAAGCGTACGATGACCTTTTTTAGGATGATTGCATAAACATATCCAATAAAAGGGCATGCTTCGCAGACCTTCTTGCGGAGGTCTTTGAAAAAAAGGTATTTAGTGGCAAAGGCTCTTTATCAAGAAGTGCCATATGTCCTTCCGATATGTTTCATGCTGCAACAGCCGCATTCCGGGCAGATATGGATATCTACGTTCCAAACTTCTTTCAGAAGTTCTGCAATGGATAAGCTGGTGTATTTCGCTTTGAAACGCTGGTGACCCTGGAGTTTATATATCAGCTTCAGGTTTCTGGTCTTATATCGGTTATTCAGAAGTCCATAGTACCGAATCTTCTGGAAACCGGATGGCAGCACATGCATCAGGTAACGCCGGATGAATTCTGTATGTTCCAGAGTGATCTGGCGTTTGGGTTCACCGGGCTTTTTCCCTCTGGCAGAAAAAGTGACCGTATCATCGGAAACAGAAAGGATCCGACTATTGGAAATGGCAATCTTGTGGGTATAACGCCCAAGATATTCAATGGCATTGCCAAATCCGTTAAAGGTTTCCTTGATGTAGGGGCACCAGTCCATTTCATAAAGTCTGTTTTTCCACTCTTTCCAGTGATAGGAATTACGCAGCTTTTCACAGGAAGAAGAGAAGGTAAGCAAGCCGCTTTCATAAAGCGAGGAAAGGTGTGCCATATATTTTCCTTTAAATTTATCCCTGAGCACTTCTGTACGGATAAAAAAGTTTTTGGAAGATTTTCGGATCTTCCCGTCTTTCGTAAGTCCGCCACCGGAAACGATGCAGTGCATGTGCACATGGTAACCCAGCTCCTGATTCCATGTGTGAAGTACCTGGATAATACCGGGTGTTGCCCCGAGCCACTTCTTGTCAGCAGATAATTCCAGAAGTGTTTCGGCGCAGCATCTGTGCAGCAGCCCATAGAGCAGCTTTTGATTGCAGTAAATGAGAGGGTTTAACTGATGGGGAAGCGTAAACACCACATGAAAGTAAGGGGTATCAATGACCTCGGCTCTTCGTTTATCCACCCAGACTTCCTTCAGGACTGCCTGGCAGTTCGGGCAGTTACGGTTGCGGCAGGAGTTATTATGTATTTCTACGTGTCCGCAATCCGTACACTGGCTTAAGTTTACACCAAGCCTGCCGGATTTGCAGTTTAAGATGGCATGTGCAGCTTTGCGCTGTACATCTGTTTGATGATAGCACTGTGCAGAATAGTCATCATAGGATTGCTCAAATATCTGCCGGATTTTGTAACTACTCATGGCAAACACCTGCCATATAGTCAAGGGGACTGACCGCCCGCCGGATGGAATTGCCGGAAAGGTGGACATAGATCGTGGTGGAATGCAGGGATTTATGTCCCATAAGAGCTTTTATAGTAAGCAGATCCGTTCCGTTTTCATACAGATGTGTAGCAAAAGCGTGGCGGAAGGAATGGCAGGTAAGCCTGCGCTCCCATCCCAGCCTGTCCTCGTGGGCATGGATGTGCCTCGAGAGGAAGAAGGTATCAATAGGTCTGTCCTCACCGCACTGCTTCGGGAAGAGATATCCCATAGGACGGTCACATTCAAACCAATACTGTGTCAGAAGGTCAAGGGCCGCTTTTGAAAGGATGGCATACCGATCCTTTCTGCTTTTCGTGTGTGTGATGTGAAGCCGCATATTTTTGCGGTCGACATCTTCATAGCGGAGCCGGCAGACTTCTCCGATGCGAAGACCGGAAGAATACATGAGGGTAACCATGGTTTTAGGCTTAAGATCAGGCATGGAAGAAATAAACTGCCAGGTTTCTTCTTTTGAAGGGACGAAAGGAAGGTATTCATCAAACTTACGCATAGGAAGCTGAGTATCATCCCAAGGTTTATGAAGAACATAAAGAGTGAAGAAACGCAGCTGAGAAATGGCACAGTTGACCGTACGGTCAGAAAGAACTCTGGATTTCTGAAGCCAGCGGATGTAATCACGGAGTTCATCCCACGAAACCTCTTCAGGTGCTTTGTGGAGAATGTTTGTAAGGTAATCCAGATAAGCACGGATGTAAGTGCAGTAACTATTAAGGGTATGGTCGGTGAGACCGCGAAGGGAAATCATTTCCCTGAAAGAACCTAAATATTTGTCCATTGTAAAATCTCCTTTGAAATGAAATAAGTTAAAATAAGTAGTACCATTACATTTCAAAAAGAGGTGGTGGACGGATAAAAAAATAAGATATGTAGTTGTTGAGTTTAAAAAACCATGGTAAACTAAACATAGCAGTTCTTGTGAATATGTGATTGTTTGGTGTGGTAACTTAACAATACAACATATATACAAAAACTGCTATGGTTTTATGAAAAAAGTAGTGGTTTCATGTACCTGGGGCTAGCCGTCGCGCCAGCGACTTGGTACAAT
>NZ_LNAM01000056.1 GCF_001461035.1 Acetivibrio ethanolgignens
TAGGTTGCGAGGTCAATGAAGCAGGAAGCCCATTGGCTTTAGACAATGGGTAGTTCACCGGAGAAAAGGAAAGTCACAGGGATTTTGCCGCTTATTTGGAGCAGCTGGAGCAGATAGGTATTCAAACCCTTGTAATTCCGGGAAATCATGATATTAATAATCCGTATGCCTATAAAATTACGGATGAAGGAATTACGAAAGCGGAAAATATCACAGCGGAGGATTTTGTTTCTATTTATGAAGAATATGGCTATGGAGAGGCAATCGAACGGGATAAAAATTCTTTGAGCTATGCCGCAGAGATATCGGAGGGACTTTGGGTTCTTATGTTTGATACCTGCATTTATCAAAACCGTTTTTCTGAGGAAGGTACTCTTTCCTACGAAACAAAGGAATGGGCTCTGGAGATAGCAAAGAAGGCCAAGAAACAGGAAAAACAGCTGTTGTGCGTCAGCCATCATAATATGTTGCAGCATAATAAATATTTTGATACTTATTATACGGTTTCTAACAGTGAAAGATTTGTAGGAGAGCTGGTAGAGCAGGGAGTGAGGCTTAATCTATCGGGTCACATGCATATTATGAATATTGTGCAGAGTAAGGTCGATAAGGAGGAAAGCTTCTATGATGTTGCTTTGGAATCCCTGGCAGTGTGGCCGAATCTTTACGGACAGCTGGATATAAATAAAACAAAAGAGATGTGCTATACTACCCATCAGATTGAATATCCGGGAAATTCTTATCAATATCTGTATTTGTCAAGCTGGCAGAAGGCTTGCGAAGAGCTTTCTGAGTATCCGGTAACGGAGCAGGAAAAAAATAGTATGGCTGCTTTTCTTACTCGGATAAATGAAGATTACTTCAGCGGCAGATTGAAGGAAAAAGAATTTTATACAGAACAAAAGGCCTATACACTGTGGAAGGAAAAGGCAGAGGATAGCTTTTTTGCCATTTATATGGAAGAAATTTTAAATACAAAGTGTTTGGATAATACCTGGCTTTTGCTGGAAAATTAATTAGCCTGGCGGATAAACCGCCAGGCTAATTACCATATTTCCAGAATATGCTGCATAAAGAGGCTGACTGCTGTAATACCTGTCCAGCAGCAAAAGCCCATGATGATTGGCTTGCCGCCGGTACGGATAAGCTTTACAATATCCGTATTTAAACCGATGGCTGCCATTGCAAGGACAATGAAAAACTTACTCAGAGTTTTAATTGGGGTAAAGATACTGGCATCTACACCCAGAGATATTGCTACTGTTGTAATAACGGAAGCAGCAACGAAATATAAAATAAAGAATGGAAAAATCTGTTTTAAGCTTACTTTAGTCTCGGAACCACCCTTTTTCTTTTCGTTCTGTGTACGAATAAAGGCCAGCACAAGAGTAATTGGGATAATGGCAAGGGTACGGGTAAGCTTTACGGTAACAGCAGTGTCCAGAGTCTGGGAGCCTAACATCCACATGTTGTCCCAAGTAGATGCAGCAGCAGTTACAGAGGACGTATCATTAATTGCAGTTCCGGCAAAGATACCAAAGGCCTCTCCTGTTGTGGTAGAAAAGTCCAGGAGCTTTCCAAAGGTAGGAAAGAGGATTGCGGCTAAGACATTAAAGAAGAAGATAACAGAGATAGCCTGTGCTACTTCTTCGTCATCAGCATCAATGACTGGTGCAGTAGCTGCGATGGCAGAGCCTCCGCAGATAGAAGAACCGACACCTACCAGTGTGGAAATCTTTCCTGGAATGTGCATGACTTTGTGGAGAACATAGGCGATTACCAGAGAAACGGTAATTGTACTTATAATAATCGGTAGAGACTGTTTGCCTGTTTGAAGAATAACATTTAAGTTCATGCCGAAGCCTAACAGGATAACGGCCCACTGAAGGACTTTTTTAGAAGTAAATTTAATACCTGCTTCCATAGAAGATTTTTCTTTTATAAATAAGGTTATAATCATACCAACAATAATGGCGATAACTGCACCACCAATAATAGGAAAAGCTTTTCCTAAAAACCAGGAAGGAATGGCTATAGCCAGACATAAAAGAATTCCTTTTCCGTTTTTAGTTATAAAATTCAAGGTATTTACCTCCTTATAAATATGATAAAGTTGTAATGACAAACAAAAGAATAGTATCATAGAAGATAAATAAAGTAAAGTAGAAATATCTTGAATTTTTACAAAATACTGGTCAACTGGGGAAAATGATTAAAAAATGTGCAGTTTAGACTGTCTTGAGTTTCCGTAAATTGTAATCAAAAAACGAGTATGTCTACCCAAAGCACCAATCTTCCGTTTTTTGAAGAACTAAGAATGGAAGTTCTGTGAATAGAGGCACTTTAATAAGTCCCGCCGGAACCGGACTTTGGGAGACATATTCTTTTATCTATTTAAACAACCAGCTTAA
>NZ_LNAM01000057.1 GCF_001461035.1 Acetivibrio ethanolgignens
CTTTCTTGGTCATGTGAAATCAGCCCCTTTGCGAAAAGTTTTTATTCCTCAAAGCTGATTATAAACAAGACAAGGTTGACGATATGATAATTTTAAGGTAAAATATATACATACTTTTGGAAAAAATTACAAAGGTGTAGTTGGTAAATTTATTTTTTTAGGAGGGAAAAAATGAAAAAGAAAATTGCGATGCTGCTCATATGCACAATGGTAGCTGGTGTGCTTACCGCATGTGGCGGCGGGGACACAACTTCTGCCGATACAAAGGCAGAAACAGAGACAAGCAGTGAGGCTGAACAGGGGAAACAGGAGGTAGAAGACATTACTTTAACAGTATGGGGACCACAGGAAGACCAGGTGGATGATAATAGTTTCCTTCAGGTTGCTGCAAAACAATTCGGAGAAGCACATCCTGAATGGAATATTACATGGGAATTTGGTGTATGCTCTGAAGGTGATGCAGGGAAAAATGTTACACAGGATCCGACAGCCGCGGCAGATGTTTATATGTTTGCCAATGACCAATTAGGTACTTTAATTGAGGCTAATGCCATCGCAAAGCTTGGTGGTGATACATTAGAAGAGGTAAAAGCTACCAACTCTGAAACTATGGTGAAATCTGTTTCCGATGCAGAAGGTAATGTTTACGGTGTACCTTTCACTGGGAACACATGGTTCCTATACTATGATAAATCCGTATATAGTGAAGAAGATATTAAATCTCTTGATACTATGATGGATAAGGGCACAGTTGCATTCCCTGTTACAAATACATGGTATCTTCCGGCATTCTATTTCGCAGTAGGCGGAACAATGTTCGGTGATGGTACAGATGGTGCTGCAGGAATTACCTTTGGCGGCGAACAGGGTGCAAAAGCTACTACATATATTGCAGAAGCAATTGCCAGTGGAAAGCTGATTGATGATGCCAGTGGTGAAGGTCTTGACGGACTTCGCAATGGTACTGTAGCAGCTATTTTTTCAGGTACATGGGATGCGGCCAATGTAGCAGAAGCTCTTGGTGAAAACTACGGTGCAGCTTCCCTTCCATGCATTACCATTGATGGCAAAGAATTACAGCTGAAATCCTTCTCCGGTTCTAAGGCATATGGTGTAAACCCTAATTCCAAAAACATGAAAGCGGCGTATGCTTTAGCAGCCTGGTTAGGCTCTTCTGATATGCAGGCACTTCATTATGAGCTTCGTAATGGTGGTGTAGTTCCGTGTAATACAGCACTCCTTGCTACTGATGAATTTGTAGGCAATCCTGCTGCCCTTGCACAGGACGCTACAATTGCAAACACATCTATTCTTCAGCCATCTATCTCTGAAATGGGTGCTTACTGGTCAAATGCAGAGTCCATGGGTAAAGGTCTTGCAAATAATGAAATTACTGCAAAAAATGCAGCAGAAAAGACCGAGCTCTGGAACGAAGCTATTAACAATACTGGGCTGTAATTTGGACGGATACGTTTAGAGAGAAGGCACTGGCGGTGGTTAGATAGTTCTGACTGCCGCCTTTTTAAATAGAGAAGGGAGTTGATGGTGTGGTAAAGAAACAACTGAAAAAAAAGACGCCTGCTCTTTCGAAAAAGGTGAATCCTGATTCGCTAATCAGTGCGTTAAAAAATGGTAATCCAATTGTCTGGCTTTCCTGTCTGATTATGGGACTTGGAAATATTGCTATGGGACAGCTAATTAAGGGCTTCCTGTTTCTGGCAATTGAAATTGCTGTAATTTACTTTTTAGTAATGTCAAATGGTGGATTTTATTGGATTTCCATGCTTCCAAGCCTGGGAGACCGCCCTATGCAGGAAATATGGAATGATGACAAGGGGATTTATGAATATATTCAAGGGGATAATTCCCAATTAATTCTGCTTTATGGAATTGCGTCTATTTGCATTATTATTGTATTTATCATTATTTGGCGGACGTCTGTGTGCAGCGGCTATAAAGCATTAGACAGCAAGAGGAACCAAAAACATATACCGGGATTTATGGAAGATGTGAAGTCTCTTTTTGATGAAAATGTGCATAAGCTTTTAATGGCAACACCATTTACCTGTCTGCTTATTTTTACAATTCTGCCTCTTTTGTACATGATTTGTATGGCTTTTACGAACTATTCTAAAGAAGGCGATCATCTGGTGTTGTTTGATTGGGTGGGCCTTCAGAACTTTGAAATTTTGTTTTCTGCAAACTCTACGGTGGGTAAGCAATTTTGGAGTGTTCTTGGCTGGACGATTGTGTGGGCGATTTTTGCAACGTTCTTAAACTTTATTTTCGGAACACTTATGGCAATGGTTATTAACCGTAAGTCTATTAAATTGAAAGGCTTGTGGAGAGGCTGTCTTTCTATGACTATCGCTGTGCCGCAGTTCGTTTCACTGATGGTGATCCGTTCCATGATGCAGCCGGAAGGGATCATCAACCGTATGCTGATGAATAATGGTTATTCTAAGCTTCCGTTCCTGACAGATGCTACATGGGCGAGAGTTATGGTTATTATTGTTAATCTGTGGATTGGTATTCCATATACCATTATGCAGGTAACAGGTATTTTACAGAATATTCCTGAGGAGCAGTATGAGTCCTCACGTATTGATGGAGCAAATGTGGTGCAGCAGTTTGTACATATTACACTGCCTTATATGCTGTTTGTGCTGACACCTTATCTGATTACACAGTTTACTGGAAATATTAATAACTTTAATGTCATTTATCTCTTGACAAGAGGTGAGCCTGTAGCGGTAGGAAATACAGCGGGTGCGACAGACCTTCTGGTAACGTGGCTGTATAAGCTTTCAGTAGACCAGCAAAAATATAACATTGGTGCTGTAATCGGTATTTTTACCTTTATTGTGTTGACTGTTATTTCTTTAATCACGTATCGAAACAGCGGTTCTTACAAAGATGAGGAGGTATTAAAATAATGGCTAAAATGAAAAAAGGCGGAATGCGTCAGAAAAGAATGGCAGGAGATATCGCAATTTATATTTTTCTGATAATTGTTTGTATTATATGGATGCTTCCTTTCTTATGGCTTGTTATGCAATCCTTCCGGGATGGAAAGGGGCAGTTTATCAGTACCTTCCTGCCAACACAGTATACGTTAAATAATTATAAAGCACTATTTACAGAATTTAGTGTTATGAATTTCCCAAGAATGTTTATGAATACTTTTGTGATTGCATGCTTTACCTGCGTGATTAGTACCTTTTTTGTATTGTCTGTAGCGTATTGTACCAGCCGCTTGAAATGGAAAATGCGTAAGCCTTATATGAATATGGCGATGATTTTAAATCTGTTCCCGGGCTTTATGACCATGATAGCCGTATACTTTATTTTAAAGGCATTGGGAATGACGGAAGGTAACAAAATTCCATTGGCGCTGATTATTGTTTTCTCAGCAGGTGCCGGAACGCAGTTTTATGTTATGAAGGGGTATATGGATACTATTCCAAAGGCATTGGATGAAGCAGCAGCTTTGGATGGATGTACAAGATGGAAGATTTTTACAAAGATTACCCTGCCCCTTAGTAAGCCGATGATTGTATATCAGATTATTACTTCCTTTATGACACCATGGATAGATTTCGTATTTGCAAAGGTTATTGTTCGTACAGAATCAAAATATTTTACGGTATCCATAGGTTTGTGGAATATGTTAGAAAAGGAATATGTGGACACATGGTTTGTACGTTTCTGTGCAGGTGCGGTTCTGGTTTCCATTCCAATTGCAATCCTGTTTATGGTTACCCAGCGATTCTATAGAGAAGCAATGGGTGGAGCCGTTAAGGGGTAATATTTATGGATAAGCAAAGGGCTTTAAGGAAAAAAGGACTGGATAGAGGCGAGATTTTTCTTTTGGGAATGATATTTCTTACCCTTGGACTGCTTGGGAGAGGCCTTCTTCAGAACAGGGTCCTGGGAATTGGTACAATTTCGAATCAGGAGCTTTTACAGTCAATGGAGGATAACCGTCATATTATGTGGCTGGCATCGGGAGCACTTTTTTTACAAGGGATAGAGACCTGTGCTGTACCGATTTTTGCACTTCTCAGTATAGAAAAGATTCTGCATGCAGAAGATTTGAAGTATGATATGCTTTGGGTGCTAGGCGTAGCAATGCTTAGTGAAATACCTTATCATCTTGTCCTGGGAGGAAAAATCCTAGGCTGGGAAAAGAAAAATCCCGTATTTGGAATTTTCTTTGGTTTGCTTATGCTTTGGTTTTACCAACAATATCAGAAAAAGTCACTGAAGAATATAGTAGTTAGGATTACTCTGACTCTGGCGGCAGCTGGCTGGTGTTTGATGTTTCGCATAGAGCACGGAGGATGTCTTATATTTCTTATCTCTGTTTTTTGGATTTTTAAGGAAAAGCCAGCCTATCGGAATCTGGCTACCGCCCTGGCAGCAGCACTATGTAGCCTTGTTTCTCCATTTTTCTTAGTCTCCCCTATGGGCGTTATGGTAAATTATTTTTATAATGGGGAAGAGGGGAATTTGAATAGAAAGGTAAGGTATTTGGCATATCCGATGCTGTTGCTGGTTGTGTGGGTAATAGGTAAAGGAATTGATTAAAAATGAAAAAATATGTATTTGGCAGACAGGATTTTTCGAATCTACGAAGAGCACAGGAGAATTGCTTTTTGCTCACCAATGGTTTGGGAGGCTATTCTTCTGTGACAGCAGCAGCTTCTGTATTACGGTGTGATCAGGGAATTCTTGTGGCAGCAGCCAAGGCGCCCAATGAGAGAATTACCAAGGTGCATCGGATGAGAGAATCATTGCAGATGGGAGAAGAGAAAAGGATATTATCTACGCAGGAGTTTGCAGATGAAACACCGAAGGAAGAGGGGTTTCGATATATTTCCTATGTTTCCTATGAAAGAGTTCCGAGCTGGAATTACCATATAGAGGGAGTTTCCGTAAAAAAGATATTGGCTATAGGACGGGAAAAGAATACAGTAGCAGTGCTTTACACGTTAGAAAATCGTTCCCCGGATATAGCAGTGTTCTGTGTGGAGCCCTTCTTAAAATTTGCACCCAAGGAAGAAGCATTGCAGGAAGAAAAAGAGATTTCCTACAGGAAGGGAAGGGTGACAGACGGAAAGTATTCCATGTTTGTTCGAACGAATGGAAGAATAGAAGAGAAGGAAACATTTTGGCAGCTACTTTCCTATCCAGAGGATGAGAAGGATGGAAGACCGGGAAAGGGATTGTGTGCCTGTTGTTTTTCAATTTTGAAAGAAGTAAAGCCGCAGGAGATTGTAAGTCTGGAAATAGTATTTTCTGTAGAGGAGCTTCCACTTTCCGGTGAAGAAATCCTAAAGGAAACGGTTAGATACCAGGAAAGCCTTGAGGAAGCTCTGAAATTTTCAGATCCTGTTGCCAGAGAATTAGCAATCCGTGGTGATGATTTTATAGTCAGAAGAGATTCTACGAAGGGAAAGACAATTTTGGCTGGCTATCCTTTGTTTAGTGATTGGGGAAGAGATACCATGATTGCACTTCCAGGGTTGACCCTTTCTACAGGCAGATTTGAAGAGGCAAAAAGTATTTTAAAAACCTTTTTGACCTATGAAAGAGACGGCCTTATTCCGAATCTTTTTCCGGAAGGGGGAGAGGAGCCTCTATATAATACAGCCGACGCAGCACTTTTACTTCTTGACTGTATATGGCAGTATTATATAAAAACTGGAGATAAAGCCTTTGTAAAAGACGCATGGAGGAAAATGGAGCATATTATTGCCTGCTATCGCCAGGGAACCCATCATGGGATTCGGATGGATGAGGATGGTCTTATTTTTGCAGGAGAGGGCTTAGACCAGGTGACATGGATGGATGTGTGTGTGGAGGGGATACTTCCTACACCCCGGCATGGAAAGCCGGTAGAAATCAATGCTTACTGGTATAATGCACTGCGAATCATGGATACACTGGCAGCAGAATTTGGGTTTGAAAAAAAAGATTATCTGGAATTATCTGAAAAGGTGAGGCATTCTTTTAGAGAGAAATTTTTTATACAAGAAAGAGGGTATTTAAGGGATGTTTTGTGTGGAGGGAGAGCAGAAGAGCAGCTACGCTGCAATCAGCTTTGGGCGGTAGCTCAAAGCTTTACCATGCTTACGCCAGAGCAGGAGAAAAGTGTAATTGATACGGTGTATCAAAGACTTTATACCTCCTGTGGAATCAGAACTCTGGCAATAGAGGATCCGGAATTTCGCGAAGCTTATAGTGGAGTGCAAAAGGAGCGTGATATGGCATACCACCAGGGAACGGTATGGATATACCCTATGGGGGCATATTATCTTTCTTATCTTAAGGTACATGGATATTCTAAGGAGGCCGCCAGATATGTAAAAGAACAGTTAAATGCACTAGTTCCTATGTTAATACAGGGATGTGTCGGACAGCTTCCGGAAATCTATGATGGTAAATTTCCTGTGGATGGGAAGGGGTGCTTTGCACAGGCATGGAGTGTGGGAGAAATGCTGCGGGTTTATGAGAAACTGGAAGAGATCCAAAAAGATTCACTTGAAATATCTTCGTCCTTATGAAGCGTAAATGTCCTATTGCGTTTGGAAAGCATAAAAAAGGGTTGCCGATTTAAGAATTTTTGTTCGTTAAAGCGGCAACTCTTTTTAAAATCGTTATCAGCTATTTTAACTAATTTTTCTTCAAGTTAATTGGGCCCTTTGTCCCTTAGCTCCGCGTTTTCGATTGCGGATTTTTTTTGCATTGAGGATTTTACCGTCCCATAGGAAGGTTTCGGTATCCGCTGGAAGGCAGGTAGAAAAGGCAACGAAATCTTCCTTTTCCAATGTAATGGCTTTGACACCGCGGCTGGTCTTTTTGAGCTCTGATACCTCCTCCAGAGGAAACCCCAGGGAAAGGTGGCTTTGGGTAATTAAAATAACCTTGCAGTTACCGGAAAGAATGTCACTGGCAGAAAGCTGTGTAATACCTGCAATTTCATCTTCCTTATCAAGCTTGGTAGAGGCAATGACAGAACGGTTAGTTTCAAATTCAGCACCGGATACCAGCTTGATAAAGCCATTCTTTGTAGTAAATAAAAGCTGACTTTCAAAAAGCGCTTCAAAGGAGGAATAAAGAAGGATATCCTCCTTATCCACCTTGCATAGTGTATGAATTAGTGTACCCTTATCCTTAATCTTACAGCGTGGGATAGAAGAGGCCTTGACCTGGTACATATTACCCTGGGCTGTAAACAGACAGAGGCGGTCGGTATTTTGCATCGTTACAATGTGAGCATATTCCTTAAGGGTATCCTCGTTGACACGGGAAAGGGAAGGTGTATCTAAGGATTTGGTATAGCCGAAGCGGTCGATTAATATATTAATCTCCTCAATCTTTACCTCTTCCACATAGGCTGTATTTTCAATGTTCGTAAGCTGTGTTCGTCTTGGATAGGAAAATTGTTTTTTGTATTCCTTTAAGCGGAGCTTAATCTGTCTATGAAGCTCTTTTTTATCACCAAGAATTTTTTCATATTCCGCAATCGCAGCAGTCAGGGAATCTCCTTCCTCATGAAGCTTTAAAATTTCCAGACCAATTAATTTGGAAAGGGGCATAGAGAGGATGGCATCTGCCTGACGTTCAGTGAAATTCATCCGGGTAGCCTCCAGCTTGGACTCATAGGATTTAAAATGGATATCCGTGATATTTCCTTCTGTTAAGCATGCCTTCGCCTGCTTAACGGAAGAGCTTCCACGGAGAATTTCAATAATCAGGTCAATAACATCCGTTGCCCGGATAAGACCATCGACGATTTCCAACCGGTTTCGGGCTTTTTTTAGCTGATATTCGTATTCCTTTGTATAAAGAATCTCCTGGAAACCGATAAATTCACGGAGCATAGCTGGAAGGCTGAAGGTAATCGGCTGCTGTTCCTTGACAGCAAGGAGATTAACACTGTAGGTATCCTCCATAGTGGTTTTTTTATACAGGCCATTTAAGAGGTTTTCTACATCACGGTCTTTTTTTACTTCAATTACAATGCGGATACCCTCCTTGGAGGACTCGTCCCGCACATCGTAGATTTCATCGAAAACCTTGTCTTTCATCAGTGCAGAGAGGCTTTCTACCAGCTTGGTTTTGTTGCCGGCGGTAGTATAAGGAATCTCGGTGATAATAATATTGGTTCTACCATAGTCTCCTTTTTCAAGCTCTGTTTTAGCACGGATTTTAAGGCGACCCTCGCCGATGGCATAAATATCCTTGATTGCCTCTTCATTGACGATAATGCCACCAGTTGGAAAATCCGGACCCGGAATATAGTGCATCAGCTTTTCCAGAGAAATATCGGGATTATCCAGACAGGCAATAGCACCGTCGATGACCTCGCCCGGATTATGAGGAGGAATGTTGGTTGCCATGCCTACAGCGATACCGGTAGTTCCGTTAATCAAAAGATTTGGAAGCATAGAAGGCAGCACTGCCGGTTCCTGCTCGCTTTCATCAAAGTTTGGAAGAAATTCCACCAGCCCCTTATCCAGGTGGGAAAGCATGGTCATGGCAGCAGAGGAAAGACGGGCTTCGGTATATCGCATGGCAGCTGCACCATCACCGTCGATGGAGCCGAAGTTTCCATGACCGTCTACTAAAGGCAGTGAAAGAGAGTAATCCTCGGTCATATGCACCAGGGCATCGTAGATGGAGCTGTCACCATGAGGATGATATTTACCCATGGTATCGCCGACGATTCTGGCACTTTTACGGTGTGGCTTGTCCGGAGACAGTCCCAGCTCGTTCATTGCAAAAAGGATTCTTCTTTGGACCGGCTTTAAACCATCCCGCACATCCGGCAGGGCTCTGGCGATAATAACGCTCATGGCATAATCGCGGTAAGAGGTTTTCATTTCCTCTGAAAAATCCAGCTGTATAATATTTTCCTGTGTCTTACTCATAGCTTATCCTTTCTAAATATCAAGTCTTGCGTACTTTGCTTCCTCCATAATAAACTGACGTCTAGGAGGGACATTGCTGCTCATCAAAGTGGTAGTAATCTCATCAGCCTCTACGGTGTCGCTGATGGATACCTGAGCGAGAATACGGGTTTCCGGATTCAGCGTAGTTTCCCAGAGCTGCTCGGCATCCATTTCACCAAGCCCTTTGTAACGCTGCACGTTTAATATTTTATTTCCCGGTATCTTTTTAAACTTTTCCAGCTCAAAATCATTGAAAATGTACCGGGCTTCTTTTTTCTTTTTCTTCTTGTCGGTGGCTTCGTATTCCACCCGGTAAAGTGGTGGAAGACCACGGTAAATCTTACCTTCGTTAATCAGCTCCGGCATAAACCGGTAGAAGAAGGTTAAAAGCAGAGTGCTGATGTGGGCTCCGTCGACATCGGCATCGGTCAGAATAATAATCTTATCATAGCGGAGCTTATTGATATCAAAATCATCTCCGATACCACAGCCGAAGGAGGCAATCATGGATTTGATTTCATTATTTAAAAGTATTTTTTCCAGAGTAGCCTTTTCCACATTAAGAATTTTTCCACGCAGCGGAAGAACAGCCTGAGTACGGCGGTTTCTGGCAGTTTTTACCGTACCTCCCGCAGAATCACCCTCGACAATGTAAACCTCACATTCCTCCGGCTTCTTAGAAGAACAGGATGCCAGCTTGCTTCGGGTATCTACATCATTTAATTGCTTTAATACGGCATTTCTTGCCTTATCACCGGCCTTTCTGGCATTGTAGGATTTCATGGAATTATCCAGGATTTTCTTTAATTCTTCTACGTTTTTATCGAAGTATCGTTGTACCTCCTGGGTAAATACATCCTCTACTGCACTTTTGGCATCGGTGTTGCCAAGCTTGGTTTTGGTCTGACCTTCAAACTGCGGATCCGGGTGCTTGATAGAAACAATGGCTACCAGCCCATTACGGATGTCTTTGCCATCAAAGTTTTCGTCCTTTTCCTTTAGAACACCCAGCTCTCTTGCGTACTGGTTCATAACGCGGGTCAGGGCTGTTTTAAAGCCGGTAACCAGAGTGCCGCCGTCTACAACGTTGATACGGTTGCAGTACGCATTAATCTGCTCGGAAAAGCTGGTGGTATATTGAAAGGCCAGTTCTACCTCAATATCACCGCTTTTTCCCTCGGCATAGACTACTTCACTGTGAAGAAGCTCTGCATCACGGTTTAAGTAAGCAACGAAGCTTTTAATACCATCGACTTCATGATAGGTAATGTCCTCTTCATTTATTTCATCGACAAAATGAAGAGAAAGATTCTTATTTAAAAAAGCCATTTCCTTTAATTTCTTTTTGATGGTTTCCGGCTTAAATTCTGTGGTTTCAAAAATAGTGTCATCCGGGTAAAAGGTTACCTTGGTTCCGGTGTCAGATTTATTGCATTTCCCCACAACAGGCAAAAGACCATTTTCCAGCTTCACGGTCGGATGACCGCCATTTTCGTATTCATCACGGTAGATATGTCCGTCTCTTCGTATTTCGACAATCATTTTGGTAGAAAGGGCATTTACAACGGATGCACCTACACCGTGAAGACCGCCGGATACCTTATAGGCACTGCCACCAAATTTGCCTCCGGCGTGCAGGATCGTGTAAACCACCCGGACAGTAGGTATTTTTTTTGTCGGGTGGATATCCACCGGGACTCCACGGCCATAATCGCGAATGGTAATGCCGCCGTCCCTTTGCAGGGTAATATCTATCTGGGAGCAGAAGCCGGCAAGATGCTCATCGATGCCATTATCCAAAATCTCCCATATTAAATGATGAAGACCGCGACTGCCAGTGCTTCCGATATACATACCAGGGCGCTTGCGGACAGCCTCCAGTCCCTCCAGAACTACAATTTGACTTCCGGTATACTGTTCCATATTCTTCCTCCATAGCTTTATACCATTAAAAATAATCACTTTTTGAAGTATAACATAATTGGAAAAAATACGCAAACGCAAGAAAAAAATCTTGCATTGATAAGAATTTAGTGCTATAGTAACACCTAAAAAAGAATTGAAAAAGGAGGACATCATGAAGACACCATTTGTAACCTTAGAGCAGGTAAAAGAAATTACAAAGACCTATCCAACGCCTTTCCATCTTTACGATGAAAAGGGCATCCGGGAGAATGCGCGAAAGCTTAACCAGGCCTTTGCCTGGAACAAGGGATTTAGGGAGTACTTTGCAGTCAAGGCAACGCCCAATCCATTTCTGCTCAAAATATTAAAGGAAGAAGGGTGTGGAGCAGACTGTTCCTCCTTAACGGAGCTGATGCTTTCTGAGGCAGTAGGTCTTACCGGACATGATATTATGTTTTCTTCCAATGTAACACCGCCGGAGGAATATAAAAAGGCCTATGAGCTGGGAGCGTACATAAATCTGGATGACTATACCCATATTGATTTTCTGGAGAAGCTGACCGGTATTCCGGAGACAATTTTCTGCCGGTATAACCCGGGCGGCGTCTTTGGCATGGGAACGGATATTATGGATACACCGGGAGAAGCAAAATATGGCTTTAAAAAGAACCAGCTTTTAGAAGGTTTTCTTCGCCTTAAAAGAATGGGGGCAAAGCATTTTGGAGTACATTCTTTCCTGGCAAGTAATACAGTATCCAATGACTATTATCCGGAGCTGGCACGGATTTTATTCGAGCTGGCAGTAGAAATTAAAGAAAAGACCGGCATAAGCCTTGAGTATATCAATCTTTCCGGTGGCATTGGTGTACCGTATTATCCGGATCAGAAGCCAAATGATATTATGGTTATTGGTGAAGGGGTAAGAGAAAAATTCGAGGAGATTTTAGTGCCGGCAGGACTTGGAAATATTGCATTGTTTACTGAGCTTGGACGTTTTATGCTGGCACCCTATGGCTGTCTGGTAGCCCGGGCAATTCATGAAAAGCATACCTACAGAGAATATATTGGTCTGGATGCCTGTGCAGTAGACCTGATGCGTCCAGCTATGTATGGAGCATATCATCATATTACCGTGCTTGGAAAGGAAAATGAGCCTTGTGAGCATTTTTATGATGTAACCGGCTCTCTTTGCGAAAATAATGATAAGTTTGCAGTAGAGCGAATGCTGCCGGAAATTAACGTAGGAGATTACCTTGTGCTTCACGATACTGGTGCCCATGGCTATGCAATGGGATACAATTATAATGGAAAGCTAAAGCATGCAGAGCTGCTTTTAAAGGAGGATGGCAGTGTACAGCTGATTCGCCGCCCGGAGACGCCAAAGGATTATTTTGCTACCTTTGATTTCTGCGATGTATTAAAGGATATAAAATACTAAATAGGAATTGCAAAAAGAGGAAACATATGATAATATATAAACACAAGTTTATAAAATAAACAAAAGCTTAAATAGGGAGGCGAGAATATGACAGGACGCGAGGAGGAAATCTTTGAATGGATTAAAGAGAATCCGATGATTTCCCAGCAGGAGATAGCTGACCGTGCCAACATTACCCGTTCTTCCGTAGCTGTCCATATTTCCAATCTGATGAAAAAGGGAAAGATAAAGGGAAAGGGCTATGTAGTCTCTGAGGAAAGCTATATTACGGTTATTGGCGGGGCCAATATGGATATATCGGGAACGCCGGCATCATCGCTTTTGATGGGAGACAGTAATCCTGGACGTATCAGCATCAGCCGTGGAGGCGTTGGGCGTAATATTGCAGAAAATCTCTGCCGCCTGGGTGAGCAGGTGGAATTCATTACGGTTCTGGGGGATGACCTCTATGGACAGGAAATTATGCGAAGCTGCCGGGAGCTGGGGATTGGGATGAAACATACCCTGGTAGCACCGGGAGAAAATACATCCACCTATCTTTGTGTGAATAATGAAAAGGGAGAGATGGAGGTTGCGGTCAATGAAATGGATTTGTACCGACTTCTGACTCCTGAATATCTGGAGACAAAGCTGCCTGTAATTAACCGGGGAGAGCTTCTGGTGATTGACGCGAACCTGACAGAGGAGGCAATTTTATTTCTTGCCAGGCATTGCAGCGTACCGATTCTGGCAGAGCCGGTATCAGCAGCAAAGACAAGGAAGCTGCTTCCGGTATTGGATAAGCTTTATGGAATTAAGCCAAACCGCCTGGAGTTAGAAACCCTGACCGGAATTATGATTAATTCGGAGGAAAGCCTTAAAAAAGCTTCACAGGAGCTTTTGAAAAAGGGTGTTAAGGAGGCCTATATTTCTCTAAGTAATAAGGGTGTACTTTCAGTAGACGCAGAAGAAACTTTACAGCTTCCATGTATGGAATGCAAGGTGGTCAACAGTACCGGCTGTGGTGATGCTTTTATGGCGGCAGCAGCCTGGGCGACAGTGAGAGGCTTAAGTCTTGAGGAAAAGACCAGAGCGGGTCTGGCAGCTTCGGCTATCTGCATTGAAGCAGAGGGAGCAATCAGCACCTGGCTGAAGGAAGAAACCTTAGTAAGTAAGATACAGGAAAATAAATAGGGCTTGCACAAAGAATGTGCGGAAATGGAGGAAAATATGAATTTAGAAAAGTATTTAAGCGTATCGGAAGAAGTAAAGCAGGCACTGGCTGAAGGAAAGCCGGTAGTAGCACTGGAGTCTACCATCATTTCTCATGGTATGCCATATCCAAAGAATGTAGAGACTGCCCTTGAGGTAGAGAGAATTGTACGGGAAAACGGAGCTATTCCTGCAACGATCGCTATTATTCAGGGAAAGATGACAGTTGGTATTTCCAGGGAGCAGATTGAATATCTGGGTAAAAAGGGACTTTCTGTACCTAAAGCAAGCCGCCGTGACCTTCCGGTGCTTTTATCCAAGGGAATGGATGGAGCAACTACTGTTGCAACTACTATGATTGCAGCCTCTCTGGCTGGTGTTAAGATATTTGCTACCGGCGGTATCGGTGGTGTTCACAGAGGTGCAGAGACTACCATGGATATCAGTGCTGATTTAGAGGAACTGGCTATGACAGATGTAGCTGTTGTATGTGCCGGCTGCAAGTCTATCCTGGATATCGGCCTTACCTTAGAGTATCTGGAAACCAAAGGAGTTACCGTTATTGGATATGGTACAGAGGAGCTTCCTGCCTTCTATACCATCCACAGCGGCTTTAAGGCAGATTACCGTCTGGATACTCCGGAAGAAGTGGCGAAAGCCTTCCATGCAAAGCAGGATTGTGGCTTAAAGGGAGGTATGCTGATTGGTAATCCGATTCCAGAGCAGTATGCTATGGACTTAGATTACATTAATTCTAACATCGATGCAGCAGTTAAAGAATGTGAGGAGCTTGGTATCAAGGGTAAGGATACGACACCATTCTTATTAGACAAGATTCAGAAGCTGACTGGTGGAAGCAGTCTGGAGGCTAATATTCAGCTGGTATATAATAATGCAGCAGTCGGAGCTAAGATTGCAAAGGCTTATGCAGAAGCAAAATAAAATTAAGAAGGGGCTGTAAAAACAGCCTTGAAATGAGGTCTTTGCTCACAATTGTGGACAAAGACCTTTGTTTCGATCAGACGATGATCTATCCTGAGGATATGTCAGACTAAATATCAGTGACATTACGCAAAAGCCATCAGGCACAGTATCTTGTGAGTGAGAGCACAGGAGAGTGTCAGGTGGCTTTTTTACGCGTTGTATTTTTGGCATGCAGTCAAAACGAAGACCAGTGTTTCGGTGTTGCAGACGAAGCCAAAAGGGTGTATAATTACATAGAAAAGGCATTTGTCAGAGCGATTAGAAAGCAATCGGGTAAATCGCAGCCTCATGGCTTTCTTTTTGCTCTGGCCATCAACAATCAACAACAAAAGGAGGAACCTAGAAATGAAACGTAAAAGTTTACTGACCAAATCTCTGACACTGGGACTTGCCCTAGCAACCGCGGCGGCATCGATGAGCACACCCGGCGGACTTGTGGTGCCGGTGACGGCGTATGCACAGGAGGACACGCAGAACACGCCTACAAATGATTCTGATTCTACGGCAGACAAAAAAGAGCTTACCGGAACTGTAAAACTTGAAGGAACAATGACTGTCGGAGAGACATTGACGGTGACTGTAGAGGGTGGCGATGCCAGCAGTGAAGGATATGAATATTTCTGGTATAGAGTGGGGATTGCGGACGGAAAGGAGCTGTCAGCAGGAGATATTCATGGCGCAGAAAATAATAAATATACATTACAAGTAGCCGATGCCGGATGTAAAATCTGGGTAGGGGTTCGACATAAGGATCGTAGCGGATTTTTGGATAAGAAGACAGATGAGATAGTCGCATTGAAGGAGTGCAAGATTTCTTTAGGCGAAGCGGCAAGCGTTTTCGGTGAGGTTACAGAGCCTTATGGAAAGAAGTCACTTGCGGTCACCATCCCCGAAGCGGCAAAATCTGAGCCGGTTGAGTATAGTGTAGACGGAGGGAAAACATGGGAAGATCTTTCCGTTGCTTCAGACTCAGGCAAAGCGTCTATTCCTTTGGCAAATAAGGCGTATCTTACTGAGACCATTTGGGTTCGCGTAAAACAGAATAATACCACAGGAACAGCAGCAAGCGCTCCTGTAAAATATGCGAAGCCTATCAGAGCTACTCTGATACTGGGTATATCAATTGATAATGCGTTGAAGTACGGGGAAGAAATTACTGCGAAGGTAGAATTCATCTACGAGGAACAGAAGGATGCTGCACTCAAGTATCAGTTTTATTATGTGAAGAATGGACAGACTACTCCGATTGGAGCTGCAAGCTCGACAGCTACTCTCAAATTGGACAAGGCAGACTATATTGGTGCTAAGATCAAAGTGAAAGTGACAGCGGAGGGCTATGATGGCCAGGCTGAACTCACGACAAATGCGACTGTGGGAAAGGCAGATGCGCGTCCGGTCGCTGATCCTTCTATTGAAAGCAAAGAGCAAAAGGATGAAACCTACACTTACACGCTGACAGCTATGGACGGTGCAGGCGCAAAGTATGCAGTGATAGAAGGTACTTATGCAACTGTTCAGGAAGCGCAAACTGCTCAAAAGCATATTCAATGGAAGAATGAGAGGGCATTTGACGGCTTAGAAGCAAACAAAGCTTACACGTTCTTCGTCACCTATGATCAGCAAGATACTACACATGAGCTGAGCGAGATCAAGTACCTGAATGTCACAGTAGATAAGCTCAAGCATCCTGCACTGACGTTAAAGGTGACAGTTGAGCCAGAGGGTGGAGACGGAGATAAGAAGGTTACTATTGGGAAAGTAGATGGTGCGGAGTATAGCTTTGAAGGCGATGAAGCCGATAAGTATAAGGGAGGAGACTCTGACAATGAGCGTACTTTCAAGAAAGATGAGATTGATACAAATCCTATCATCACCGTTGCCATCCGCTATAAGGTCGATGAGAGGTATGAGGCAACTGCTTCGCTGAAACGGACGTTCGATCTGAGAAAGGAGATACAGGAGGCTCCGAATGCTGCAGGAGTCACATTTTTGCTAAATGCAGACAAGACAAAGTACATGCTCAGGATCGCAGACCCTAATGATCTGAATGGTGCAGCAGCAGAGTATAGTCTTGATGGTCAGACATTTAAGGCAAAGGCTGAGATAGAAAAAAAGGAGTTTGGCGCCAATGAGACCATTCATCTGTATGTCAGAAAGAAAGAAACCGAATCGAAAAATGCATCCGGTGTAGTTCTTACAACAAAGACTACCGGGAAGGCATCAGCAGCGCCGACAATTACAGGTAAAGACAACGCAGCTACCTTCAAGGACACGCTTGAGGTGACGTTGGAAGCTTCTGCCGGCTCTGATATTTACTATACGACAGACGGCTCAAATCCGACGATTTTTTCTAAAAAATATGGCGCTCCGTTTTCAATCAGCGAAACGACAACTGTCAAGGCAATCACTGTAGAAAATGATAAGATTGCAAGTTCTGCTACGAGCGAGACCTTTACGAAGGAGAGTGCACCTGTGGATCCTCCAAGCTACGGCGGTTCTGCCACAACGATGGATGACAAGAAGAAAGACGGTGCGACAGAGACTAAAACTGAGACGAAAAAGGACGGCACACTGGTGACCACGACTGAGACAAAGGCCGAGGATGGATCTGTGACTGCAACGGTAGAGTTGAAGAACGATGCCGCAGGCGTAAAGGCAACGGTGAATGTAGCTAAGGATGCAGACGGAAATATAACGGAGGCAAAGGCAGCCGTTACACAGACATCCGCGGATCAGACGGCTAGACTCTCAGCAGGTCTCATCGCACAGATCACAGAGGCAGCAGGCACGAAGGCTGTAGAGATCAAAACAAAGATCGTTGATGCCAACGGAAATGCTGTATGCAGGCTGACGGTAGATGCGGCAGAGCTGACCGCAGGAAAGAAGATGGCAGTCTTAAAGATCGACGATAGGACCGGAGAGATGACTTTGGTCAATAAGATCATCTATGAAGTAGAAGCAGACGGCAGCATTGATGTGAGTGGTCTCAAAAAAGCAAGCTATGTACTCGTGAACACGAGTGAGGCGGATGCCCTCAGCAAAGCAGTATTAAAGACTGTGAAGCTGAAGACAGCGAAGAAGAGCGTGGTTGTAGGCAAAAAGACAAAGGTTACGCTGGATGGTGGTTTGAACATGGCGAATGTAAAAAAGATCACCTATAAAACGAGCAAGAAGTCTGTTGCTACAGTTAACAAGAGCGGTACGATCACAGCTAAGAAAGCCGGAAAAGTGACCGTTAAGGCTACCGTTACCTTAAATAACGGAAAGACAAAGACTGTACAGATGACAGTTACAGTAAAAGTTTCGAATAAGAAGTAATGAACGGAAATCACACTGCCGGAGAACGGTTTTTAGCGGTTCTTTGGCAGTGTACTGTAATTTGAAGATATAGTAGAGCATATGTGCTAGATATTTGTTTTCTGATTATGACAGAAGGGAGTTATTTATGAAAGAATTGCCATATCTATCTGTAATAGACTTCCAGAGACAACAATATATAAAATTATTGGACTGGAAGGAGCTGATTAGCAAGTGATTGATTTTTATAAATTTGTTTTTGCGCGAATAGAGCGTAAGTATAAAGTTTTTTTTGTATTTCTTACCTTATTGCTATTCGTTCTTCCAGTAACACAGATATTAGTTCCAATTATACAAAAGAAAACTATTGATGTAGTAATGAATGGTGATACATTTGAAAATGAAATCATTCTTATTTGTATTGTCAGTTTTATTGGAATTGCCATCGAATTATTGGCTGTCTGTATTCAAAACAGTATACTTTTTTATCTTGAACGAAAGCTGCAGTTTGAAATGATTATTTCTGCTCTTCTCCAAAAGAATAAGATTATTAAGGAACGAGGAGCAGGAGCTTATATGGTGTCTTTATTTGGAGATACTGAGCATATTGCGAGGATTATTTATAATAATAGTTTTGCAACAGCAATTCAGGTGATGGCAACAATATTCATGCTTTTTTACTCACTAAAGTGGTCTACTTTTTTTGCACCATTAATAGTATTTTCCTATTTGTTGCTTCTAGCAAGTAATTTTTTTTGTGGCCGGTATCATAGCTCTAGGTTTTCCCAAGGGCGAGAGAAGGTTATGGAGATTAATCCCAAGGTTTTGGAATTGATTGAGAACAGAATAACCGTATTGGGGTACGGTAATGCAAATGAAAGAATAGAAAATTTGAGAGAAGACTTTGAAACTAGAGACGGGTATTTTAAAACAGCATCAGTAATTGAAGAGTTATCCGTTCTTTTTAATTCAGCCATAAAGACGATTTCGATGGTTCTTTTTTTTATTATTTCTATGATACAGATTAATAACTCGTTAATGAGTTTATCTTCCTTTGTTGCTTTGTTGACGTGCTTTTCATATGTTTTTTTACCAGTTAATTCTATTAAGGCAATTATTATGGGTATTGAAAAGTATAAGATAATGAAAAGTAAAATTGAAGCTGGGTTGCTACGATCAGCTAATAATTATCTTCCTCGTGATAATTCGCTGGTAATGAGCAGTTGCTCTTTTGGATATAATAAAGATGAGCTGACGGTCAAAGACATAACAATAGATTTTTCAGAAAAAGTAGGAATAGTTGGTCTTTCAGGCAAGGGTAAATCAACTATTGTTGGAATATTATATGGTGAAAATATACCAATATCCGGATGCTGCACATGTGGAATGGTAGATACTGATAAGATACATAAAAATATTATTTATTCCATTATTAGATACTACAAACAAGATTCTGACTTTTTTGATGAAGACTTACTGTATAATATAACTCTTGGTAAAGAGGGAGTATCCTATGAAGAATACAGATTGATAGTTAAGAATACTTTCGAAGAACTAAATAAATTTGTTAAATCTCAGGGAAAGGAGGGGGAAGCAAATGTAATATTTGAGTTGTTCTTTGTAGGAGGATGTGAGTATTATAAGAAGGGAAATATTGAGAATGTTTACCGAGAGCTAATTGATTTATCTCAGGAGCAAATTTTGATGTTGGCAGAGGTTTATGCTTCTAAATGCTATTACGTACGTGAAAAGTATATAGCATTAATTCGTGATTTGAATATAGAAGGATTAGGTAACAGAAGAATAGGAAGACGGGGAGAAAGAATATCCGGAGGAGAAAAAAACAGAGTGGCATTAGCTAGATTTTTACTTCCTGAATATGGTAAATATTATGTTATAGATGAACCCTTTACTAGCTTGGATGTAATAAATGAGAAGGAATGCTTCGAGGTTTTAATTAAGTATACAAAAAACATGACAGGTGTTCTTATTTCGCATAAAATGAATATCATTAGTCAATGTTGTAATAAAATATATGTTGTGGATAATAATACAATTTGTGGCTTCGGAACTCATGAGTATTTATTAAAAACAAATGATCTGTATCGTAAATTAAATAATAATGAGAAAATCAAGCTTCTGTAGATAAAACCGTGATAGATGCCGTTAATGTGGATGTTGCTGAATCGCACCCGTCAACAAGAATAGAAGCATATCCGATTCATTTGAAATGGGAGATGTAGAATAATTCTTAGATTGAAGAAAGCACCAGATGATTTGTATTGTCCTTTGGTGCTTATTATAAATTCCTTCCATGGTACTGTATTGTTACTACATAAACTGTTTTGTTTGGTTCTTCAATGCGAAAAATGATGATATAGTTATCAATCAATAACTGTCCGTAACCCATTATTCTACTATAAAAAGGAAGTTGGTTTTATAAAATAAGCATAGTGATGAGCATCGTAATTTTAGGAGTAATGTTCGCTGTGTGAAAGGATTGTAGTTATATTGATAAATGCGAAGGAAGTCAGCATTGCCGGTGCAATACACCTGATGTATACGAGGTGATAGAACGCATTCAAAAGGAGAGGAGATAGAGGTCATTGGGTTTCATAAGAAGTATTAATAACTACCATTAGAAATCCATAGTAGAAAAGAGCTGTTAAATAAGGTAAAATGTAAGCAGCTTATAAAATACAAATGTTGGCCGTTGACCCGGCAGGATGGAGGAAATAATGGATTACAAGAGTGCAGGAGTGGATATTGAGGCAGGCTATCGTTCCGTAGAGCTTATGAAGAAGCATGTACAGGAGACCATGAGAAAAGAGGTTTTAACAGGCCTTGGTGGATTTTCAGGAGCCTTTTCCATGGACAGCTTTAAGAATATGGAGCATCCTACCTTAGTATCTGGTACGGATGGCGTAGGTACTAAGCTTAAGCTGGCTTTTGAGCTGGATAAGCACGATACCGTAGGTATTGACTGTGTAGCTATGTGTGTCAATGATATTGCCTGTGCAGGTGGTGAACCGTTATTTTTCCTTGATTATATTGCCTGTGGCAAGAATATGCCGGAGAAAATTGCTACGATTGTAAGCGGTGTGGCAGAGGGCTGTAAACAGGCAGGAGCTGCCTTAATTGGTGGCGAGACTGCAGAGATGCCGGGATTTTATCCAGTAGATGAATATGACCTGGCAGGCTTTGCTGTAGGTATTGTAGACCAGAAGGAGCTGATTACCGGAGCTGATTTAAAGGAAGGGGATGTACTGGTGGGCATTGCCTCCTCCGGCATTCACAGCAACGGCTATTCTCTTGTGCGAAAGGTTTTTGATATTAAAAAAGAGGTATTAAATGCATATCATGAGTCTCTTTCCACTACTCTGGGTGAGGCACTTTTAACCCCAACGAAAATTTATGTAAAGGCATTGAAGGCATTAAAGGACGGCGGTGTTACCGTAAAGGCCTGCAGCCATATTACCGGTGGTGGCTTTTATGAGAATATTCCGAGAATGCTTCCAGAGGGTATCCGTGCTTTTGTAAATGTTGGAAGCTATACGGTACCGGCTATTTTTAAAATGCTCCAGAAGGACGGCGGTATTTCGGAGGAAATGATGTACAATACCTATAACATGGGTATCGGTATGATGGTTGCTGTTGAGCCGGAGGAGGCTGATAAGGCAGTGGCACTTCTTAAAGCTGCCGGGGAGACTGCTTATATCGTTGGTGAAGTTAAGAAGGGTGAAAAGGGAGTGACCTTATGCTAAGGCTGGCAGTGCTGGTAAGCGGCGGTGGAACAAATCTGCAGGCCATTATTGATAAAATTGAGAATAAGACTATAAACGGTGCCGAAATTGCCGTTGTTATCAGTAATAAAAAGGATGCCTATGCCTTAGAGCGTGCTAAAAATCATGGAATTGAGGGAAAATGTATTTCTCCTAAGGATTATGGACACCGGGAGGCTTTTAACCAGGCTCTTTTAGAAGCCCTGGAAAGCTATCAGGTGGATCTGGTGGTGTTGGCAGGCTATCTTGTTATTGTACCGGAAAATGTGATTAGGCGGTATCGGAACCGGATTATTAACATTCATCCCTCCCTGATTCCTTCCTTCTGCGGAGACGGCTATTATGGCCTGAAGGTTCATGAGGCTGTTCTGGCAAAAGGCAATAAGGTGACGGGAGCTACAGTGCATTTTGTAGATGAGGGCACGGATACCGGCCCGATTATTCTTCAGAAGGCTGTGCATGTGGAGGAAGGCGATACACCAGAGATTCTCCAGAAAAGAGTTATGGAGCAGGCGGAGTGGAATATTCTGCCGGAGGCGATTAACTTAATTGCAAATGATAAAATTGAAGTAGTTGACAATCTTGTACGAAGAAAATAAAAAAGGCAGATGAGGAAATATGTGGATTGTACCAGGGAAAAAAAAGGCCTATATGAAGGTCCTGATTGTAGGAAGCGGTGGACGTGAGCACGCCATTGCAGCTAGTGTGGCAAAGAGCCCATTAGTTAAAAAAATCTATTGTGCACCAGGCAATGCAGGGATTAGTGAGCTGGCAGAATGCGTGGATATTGGTGCAATGGAGATGGAAAAGTTAGCAGATTTTGCAGAAGAAAAGGAAATTAATTTAACCATTATCGGTATGGACGACCCGTTGGTAGCGGGTATTGTGGATGTCTTTGAAAAGCGGGGACTTCGTGTATTTGGACCAAGAAAGAATGCAGCAATTTTAGAGGGTTCTAAGGCGTTTTCTAAGGATTTGATGAAAAAATACAATATTCCGACGGCAGCCTATGAAACCTTTGACAATGCTGAGGCTGCCTGCGAATATTTGGAAACAAGCGAATATCCTATCGTTTTAAAGGCAGATGGACTAGCTCTTGGAAAGGGCGTGCTAATCTGCAATACAAAGGAAGAGGCAAAGGATGGCGTAAAGACGCTTATGCTGGATAAACAGTTTGGCTCTGCCGGAGATAGGATTGTAATTGAGGAATTTTTAACCGGCCGTGAGGTTTCTGTACTTTGCTATTGTGATGGAACCCATATCCTTCCTATGACCTCTGCTCAGGATCACAAGAGAGCAAAGGATGGTGACAAGGGCTTAAATACCGGTGGTATGGGAACCTTTTCTCCAAGCCCTTTCTATACACCGGAGGTAGATGAATTTTGTAAGAAATATGTATACCAGCCGTCTATGGATGCAATGAAGGCAGAAGGACGGGACTTTACCGGTATTATGTTCCTGGGATTGATTTTGACGGAAAAGGGCCCAAGAGTGTTAGAGTACAATGCCCGTTTTGGTGATCCGGAGGCTCAGGTGGTGCTGCCGCGGATGAAGAATGATATTATTGAGGTGATGAATGCCTGCATTGATGGCCAGCTGGACAAGATTGAGCTGGAGTTTGAGGATAATGCAGCTGTTTGTGTTATTTTAGCATCTGATGGCTACCCGGAGAAGTATGAAAAGGGCAAAGTGATAAGCGGTCTTGAAAACTTTGAGGACAAGGAGGGCTACTATGTATTCCATGCCGGGACAAAGAAAACGGACGAAGGCATTGTGACTAACGGCGGACGTGTCCTCGGTGTAACTGCAAAGGGAAAGGACTTAAAGGAAGCGAGAGCTAATGCCTATGAAGCAACGAGATGGATTGATTTTTCCAATAAATATATGAGAAACGATATTGGAAAAGCCATTGATGAGGTATAGACAAAAGGAATCAAAAAATGAGGAGGTGCTTTCAAGTGTACGATTTTACTGAAGTGGCAAATTATGATGCAGAGCTTGCCAAGGCGATGGAGCTGGAGCTTTCCAGACAGCGAAGCCATATTGAGCTTATTGCGTCAGAGAATTTTGTAAGTAAGGCTGTCATGGCAGCGATGGGAAGCCCACTGACGAACAAATACGCAGAGGGGTATCCAGGAAAGCGTTATTATGGTGGCTGTGAATATGTAGATATGGTAGAGAACCTGGCCAGAGACCGGGCGATGAAGCTGTTTGGCTGTACCTATGCCAATGTGCAGCCACATTCCGGAGCTCAGGCCAATATGGCAGTATATTTTGCTCTGGTTAAGCCGGGCGATACGGTAATGGGCATGAATCTGGCCCATGGTGGTCATCTGACCCATGGAAGCCCGGTAAATATGTCAGGAAGCTACTTTAACATCGTTCCTTATGGTGTCGATGAAAATGGCTATATTGACTATGATGAGGTAGAAAGGATTGCTCTGGAATGCAAGCCGAAGATGATTATTGCGGGAGCTAGTGCTTATGCAAGAAAGCTTGATTTTAAGCGGTTTCGTGAAATCGCGGACAAGGTTTCTGCTTATCTTTTCGTGGATATGGCACATATTGCCGGACTGGTGGCAGCAGGACTTCATGAAAGCCCGATTCCGTATGCCCATGTTGTAACAACAACTACCCACAAGACCCTGCGGGGACCAAGAGGCGGTATGATTTTGTCCAGTGCTGAGTTCGCTGAGGAGCATAAGCTTAACAAGGCTATTTTCCCTGGAACCCAGGGCGGCCCGCTGATGCACGTTATCGCAGGCAAGGCTGTATGCTTTAAAGAAGCCTTAGACCCATCCTTTAAGGTGTATGCACAGACGATTATTGACAATTGCCAGGCTCTGGCAGAGGGGTTAAAGAAGCGTGGCTTCAACCTGGTATCCAATGGTACGGATAATCACCTTTTGCTGGTAGACTTGCAGAGCAAGGGCGTGACCGGTAAGGATGCAGAGCAGCTTTTGGATGAGGTAAACATTACATGTAATAAAAATGCAATTCCAAATGATCCGGCTTCTCCATTTGTAACCAGTGGTATCCGTCTGGGAACGGCAGCTATCACAACCAGAGGTATGCAGCCGGAGGATATGGATGTTATCGCAGAAGCTATCTCCCTGTGCATTGACGGCGGCGAGGAGAATAAAGAAAAGGCAAAGAAGCTGGTAGCAGAACTGACGGAGAAGTATCCGTTGTATTAAGACGAATATATAGAAGATAAAATGCCTGGGAAGCTTATTTGATTTCCCAGGCACTTTTATAAGAAAAATTATCCAACCGGAAACCTTACACTTGCCTTGAACAAATCCCCATCTGTCGTTATTGTAAGCCTGCCGCCCTGAAGCTCAGTAAAGCTTTTTACAATTGCCAGGCCCAGGCCGGAGCCTTCCGTGCTTCTGGACTTGTCACCGCGGACGAAGCGGTCGGTGATTTCGTCGATAGAGAAGTTAAGCTCGGCGGCAGAGATGTTTTTCATGGTAAGAGTGACATCTGTTTCTCCCTGGCAAAGCTCAATGTAAGCACGGGAATGAGGCAGTGCGTATTTGGTAATATTAATCATAAGGTTTTCAATAATCCGGTAGGTTTTTTCGCTGTCCAGCATAAGACATACTTTATCCTCCGGCAGCTGATAGCGGAAGTCGATAAAGGAAGCATTGATAGCATCCTCCAGTTTTTTAAAGCCCTTCTGGATGCGGGAAATAGCTGTGCCAAGGGAAGAAAAGATGCCAAGGTCCTTCTGGATAGTAACATTTAAGTTGCCCTCTGCCATTTCATCGGCGGCGGATAAAAGCACCTGATATTTTTCCTTTAGCTCCAGAGCGTATTTCTTGAGGAAAAAGAAAAGAAATACCGAGTAAACTAGCAGACCGAAGGTACCAAAGAACCAGGTAAGGCTCAAAAGTCCGGCAATAATGAACTGGATGCCAACAAGCTTCAAAAGCTTTTTGTCAAGGTCATCACTAAAGTCAACGGAGCGGATAACTCCTAAGAGCCAGGCAGGGAAAGCTTACAGATTAGAGGGGGAAAACGAAAGAATTTATTAAGATTTGTAAGGCTTGCTATCCAGGAGCCTCTTTGATATAATGATATAGGATAAATCAACAGAGGAGGAAGGGTATGGGGTTTTCTGAAGAGCTGCTCGTTTATGAGCAGATGAAGGCAGACGTTAAGGTGCTGGAAGGAAAGCTGGCAGATAAAAGGGAAGAATTTTATAGATTAGAGCAGGAGTTTACGCAGCTTTGTAAAAGCATGGAGAAGGAAAAGACAGATTTTGACAAGCTGAAAAAGGCTTCGCTTTCCCAGGTAATAGCTAAAATTGCTGGCAACTATGATGAAAAATGTGACAAGGAATACCGGGAATATATTGAGGCAAAAAGAAAATATGATGATGCACAGTTTCAGGTAGAGGATGTAAAGCGGCAGATAGCTAGAATAGAGGCAGAGATGGATAGCTTAAAAACAGCAATTCCACAAAAGCTGAAAGAACTGCGGGAAAGCTATCCGGAGGGCAAGGAGCTGGGAGAAAAGCTGGATGCAGAGAAAGAAAAGCTTTTATGCCAGAAAAAGGAGATTTCAGAGGCTGTTTCTGCGATAGAAAGAACACGCGATTATGCCCAGGAAGCACTGCTTTCTCTGGATAGTGCCGGCTTTGCTGCTACCTTTGATGTTGTTGGAGGCGGTGGTGCACTGGCGGATCTGGTAAAATATTCAGCTCTTGAGAAGGCTTGTGGACTGGTGAGCAGTATGCGGGCGGCTGTAGAGGCGATGAAAAGGGAGCTTTCAGATGTAAATATTGCTTTTAGTGAGGAGATTGATAGGATAGATAACGGAACCCGCTTCTGGGATATAGCTTTTGACAATATCTTTACAGACTGGGCAGTGAGGGACCGGATTGAAGAGAATAAGCATAAGCTTGTTGGGTATGTAGATAAACTGGATTCGATACAGGAAAGGCTGGAAAAGCAGATGGCTGATATGAACGAGGAGCTGGAAAACTATAATTTTTAAAATAATTTCAATTAATCTATAGGAAAGGTAGGGTGCTACAATGAAATTTATGGATATGCTCTATGAAAGAGTGGATTTTGAAGGAGTAGAAAAGGAATTCCTGGCACTGATGGAGGAATTTAAGGGAGCAAAAAGCGGTGAGGAGCAGTTTGGCGTACATGAAAAGTTTTACGGACTGTGTGACCGTGTCATGACAAATATAACGATTGCCCAGATTCGCCACGATATTGATACAACAGATGAGTTTTACAGCAAAGAACAGGATTATTATGATGAGATTCAGCCAAAGATTGGGAATCTGATGGTTTCCTATCAGAAGCTTTTATACGAATCACCATACAGAGCTTATCTGGAGGAGAAAATCGGACCGGTGGCTTTCAAAAATATGGAGCTGGCGATGAAATCTACCGATGAACGGCTGATTCCGCTGATGCAGGAGGAAAATGCCCTGACTACCGAGTATGATAAGCTGATTGCCGGTGCAAAGATTGACTGGGAGGGCGAGACTCTTAATCTGTCACTGTTGCAGAAGCATATGAAGAGCCCGGACAGAGAGGTTAGAAGAAAGGCATGGGAGAAGTATGCCGCCTTTTTTGAGGAAAATGCAGAAACCTTGGACACTATCTATGATAAGCTGGTAAAATGCCGCACTGCCCAGGCAAAAGAGATGGGCTATGAGAATTATCTGGAGCTTGGATATTACCGCATGAATCGTAACTGCTATGATAAGACAATGGTAGAAAGCTTCCGGAATCAGATAAAGACTGTGTTTGTGCCATTTGCAGAAAAGCTTCATGAGAAAAGAAGAGAGCGTCTGGGGCTTTCCAAGCTTTCTTATATTGATGAGGGTATCTATTTTAAGGAAGGCAATCCTGCTCCAACCGGCACACCGGAGGAGATTATGGCAGCCGGACAGAAGATGTATAGTGAGCTGTCTAGCGAGACAAAGGAATTCTTTGACTTTATGACAGAGAACCAGCTCTTTGATGTACTGGGAAGAAAGACAAAAAAGGCTGGCGGCTACATGACCTATCTTCCGCTTTATCATGCACCGTTTATTTTTGCAAACTTTAATGGAACCAGTGGAGATGTGGACGTTATTACCCATGAGTGCGGACATGCTTTCCAGGGCTATTTATCCGGCTTTGATAAGATTCAGGAGCATCGGGATATTACTATGGAGACTGCAGAGATTCACTCCATGTCCATGGAATTTTTTACCGAAAAGTATATGGAGCTGTTCTTTGGGGACAAGGCAGATGCTTACCGCACGATGCACCTGGAGGATGCAGTGGCCTTTATTCCATACGGCTGTATGGTAGATGAATTCCAGCATATTGTATATGAAAATCCGGAAATGACACCGGCAGAGCGGCATGCGGCATGGAAGAAGCTGGAAAAGGAATATAAGCCTCATCTGGATTATGAAGGAAGTCCATTCTTTGAGAAGGGCGGTTTCTGGCAGAGGCAGCTGCATATCTATGACTATCCGCTTTATTATATTGATTACTGTCTCGCTCAGAGCTGTGCCCTCCAGTATAAGGCATGGATGGATGAAAATTATGAGGAGGCATGGAAGAGCTACTTAAAGCTTTGCCGTCTGTCTGCTTCCGATTTTTATACCAATATGGTAAAAGAGGTTGGTCTTAAGCTTCCATTTGAGGATGGCTGCATTCAGGAAATTGTAGATAAGATTGAGAAAAAATTATGGAACGAGTAAACCATGAATTTGACCCTGTTTTTGATGAAGGTTCCCAAATATTGATTTTGGGAACTTTCCCATCTGTAAAATCAAGAGAGACGAGATTTTTTTATGGACATCCCAGAAACCGTTTCTGGACGGTGATGGCAGCATTGACTGGTTGGGAGGTTCCGGTAACGATAGAGGAAAAAAAGAAGCTTTTGCTGGAAAATCATATTGCTATCTGGGATGTAATCGCGAGCTGCGAAATCCAGGGTTCCAGTGACAGCTCCATAAGGAATGTGGTGCCCACGGATTTGAACCGGATTTTTGAAAAAGCTCCCATCAGGGCCATTTTTGCCAATGGAGGTAAGGCCTATGAGCTTTATATGAGATACAGCTATGAAAAAACAGGGCGTGAAATCAGAAGGCTTCCATCGACCAGCCCGGCAAATGCAGCCTTTAGTCTGGAACGGCTGGTTGAAGAATGGAAAAAAGCAATTTTAAAGGAAAGTGAAAGGCATGTCGGAAAAGAACAATGAACTTCGCATGACTGAGGGAAATATAGGAAAACAGATATTGGCTTTTTCTCTGCCGCTGATTATTGGCAATCTATTTCAACAGCTATATAATACAGTAGATTCGGTGGTAGTAGGCCAGTATGTAGGAAAAGAGGCACTGGCAGCTGTTGGCTCCAGCAATTCCCTGATTAACCTTATGATAGGTATCCTTACGGGCATCGCGACAGGAGCCGGTGTTATCATTGCCCAGTATTATGGAGGAAAAAAGGAAGAGAAGCTTTCCTGGGCAGTACATACAGCGATGACGATTAGTATCCTTGGGGGAATTCTCATGACTTTTCTGGGTATAGCGGCATCAGGACCGATTCTTCGTTTGATGGGAACCCCGGAGTCTGTTATGCCAAGCTCAACTACCTACTTAAGGATATTCTTTCTGGGCTCGGTCTTTAATCTGATATATAATATTGGCTCCGGTATTCTGAGGGCTGTAGGCGATTCCAAAAATCCGCTGTACTATTTAACCTTTGCCTCTCTTGTAAATATCGGATTGGATTTGTTATTTGTTATCGTATTTCCCATGGGTGTGGCAGGAGCAGCCTGGGCAACGATTACAGCTCAGGCGGTGTCAGCTCTTTTGGTGTTGGGGAAGCTTATGACCTGTAAAACTCCGTACCGAATATACTTAAAAAAGCTTCGCATTGACAGGATTATGGCAGGACGGATTATCCGTTTTGGTGTACCTGCCGGCCTGCAAAATTCGATTATTTCCCTGTCTAATGTTATTGTCCAGGCAAATATCAACAGCTTTGGTGATGCAGCGATGGCAGGCTGTGGGGCCTATAATAAGGTAGATGGCTTTGTGCTTTTGCCGATTATGAGCCTTAGTATGGCAGTTATGACCTTTGTGGGACAGAATGTCGGTGCGGGTAAATACGACCGGGCAAAAAAAGGACTCTGGGCCACCTGTGGTATTACGATGGTATATGTTATCGCTGTTTCCGTAATACTGTTCCTTTTCCGGATACAGGCAATCAGTCTGTTCTCTAACGATGCAGAGGTTATTGAAAATGGTGTTCTTATGATGATTATCCTGATGCCGTTTTACTGGATAATTGCTCTGGTAAATATTTGTACTGGAGCCTTTCGCGGGGCAGGACACTCCTTTATGGCAATGATGGTTATGATAGTGAACCTGTGTGGTGTCCGTATGCTTTGGATCTGGATTACTGTGCCGATGGTTTCAAGGCTTTCTACTGTACTGTGGGGATATCCGGTCAGCTGGATTACGGCATTTTTATGCTGCCTGTTCTTTGTGAGAGGCAGATGGATACAGGTCTATAAAAAAGAAAAAAAGTAATGGAGGAAGAAAATGAAGATTATTTTGGCGTCAGCTTCTCCAAGAAGAAGAGAACTGATGGACTTAGTAGAATTGCCTTACGAGGTTATTCCAAGCACAAGAGAAGAGGTAATTACCAGTACAATTCCGGCTGATGTGGTAAGGGAGCTTTCTCTTATGAAAGCAGAGGATGTAGCAGAGAAGGCTTTACTAGGAGAAGAAGAGCTTGCTTTAGTTATCGGAGCAGATACGGTAGTTGCCTGCGACAATGAAATCCTTGGAAAGCCGAAAAACGAAGAAAATGCAAAAGAGATGCTTCGTAAGCTGGCAGGACGCAGTCACAGTGTGTTTACAGGTATTGCTCTTTTGTGGATAAAGGATGGAAAAATCGTAAAGACTGTGAATAAAGCCGTGGAAACGAAGGTACTCGTGGAAGCTATGTCAGAAGAAGAAATTGCAGCCTATGTAGCGACCGGGGAGCCAATGGACAAGGCAGGAGCTTATGCGATTCAGGGCAAATTTGCACCGTATATCAGTGGAATAGAAGGCGATTATTATAATGTAGTCGGTTTCCCAATCTGTACGGTTAGAAAGGAAATCAGAAAAGAGGTAGAGATATGAGCAAAATATTTGATGAGCTAAAGGTTTATCTGGAAAGGGGCGATGCCTTAAGTGAGGCACAGCGAATCTTTGAATGGGACTCAGCAACACTGGCTCCAAAGCTGGCAGATGAGAACACTGCCAGAGTAGTAGGCATATTGTCGGATATGTATTTTAAGACCTATGTAAATGAGGATGTAAAAAAGTGTTTAGAGGAGCTTGCAAAGCCGGAGGAGCTTGACAAGCTTACACCGGCTGAGAAAGCTCAGGTAAAGGAGCTTCGCAGGCTGGTAAGTGACTTGGAAAAACTCCCTCCAGAGGAGTACCGGGAGTTTTCTGAGCTGGTGGCAAGAGCTATGGGTATCTGGGAGGAAGCCAGAGAAAATGATGACTATGGGAAGTTTGCTCCGGTATTGGAAAAAATTATTGAATTTCAGAAAAAATTTGCAGGCTACCGGATGGACCCGGAAAAACACAGCTGCCTGTATGATGTACTTTTAGATGAGTATGAGTCCGGGTTTACCGTGGAAAAGCTGGATGAGTTTTTTGAGGTTATCCGGAGCGAGCTGGTTCCTTTTATCAAGGAGGTTGTAGAAAAGGCGGCCTCTGTGGATAAATCCTACAATGAAAAGCACTATGATGTGGATAAACAGAGGGAATTGAGCCATATGCTGGCAGAGTATGTGGGCTTTGATTTTGATAGGGGTGTTATGGCAGAAAGTGCCCACCCATTTACAACGAATTTCCATAACAAGGATGTTCGTATTACCAATCATTTTTATGAAAACAATCTGGAAAGTGCTATTTTTTCTGTAATTCATGAGAGTGGACATGCTCTGTATGAAATGCAGGTGGCCGATGAATTTACGCAAACGCTGGTAGGAGAAGGTACCTCTATGGGGATGCACGAATCCCAGTCCCGTTTCTTTGAGAACATTGTAGGAAGAAACGAACAGTTCTGGAAACCGTTGTATGGAAAGCTTACCGATATGTTTCCGGAGCAGCTTGCCAGTGTGTCCCTGGAGCAGTTTATTTTAGGCAGCAATAAGCCAGTGCCTGGGCCAATCCGTACCGAAGCAGATGAGCTTACCTATGCGTTGCATATTTTAGTACGTTATGAAATCGAAAAGATGATTTTCAATAACGAGGTAGGTGTCGATGAGCTTCCAAAGGTATGGAAGGAAAAATATGAGGAATACTTAGGGATTACACCAACGAATGATGCAGAGGGTATTCTTCAGGATGTCCACTGGTGCGGTGGCGATTTTGGCTATTTTCCATCCTATGCACTGGGAAGTGCGGTAGCAGCCCAGATTTATTATCAGATGCAAAAGGTGCTGCCTTTTGACGAGTGCCTGGAGCAGGGCAAGCTGGAGCCAATCCGTGCGTATCTAAAGGAGCATATTCACAGATTTGGAAAAAGTAAGAATACGAATGAAATTCTTCGGGATATGATGGGTGAGGAATTTAACCCGGAATATTATGTAAAATATCTGAAGGAGAAATATACAAAGTTATTCCGCTAGCTCCTCCCATCGTTCCATCAGTACCTCCAACCGCTCTTCCAGAGCGGTTTTTTCTTTGTTAAGCTCCATCAGGCGGGAGACATCAGTAAAAATCTCTTCCTGGGTCAGAAGCTCGTTAATTTCTTCATTGCGAAGCTCTAATTTATGGATTTCATCCTCACATTTTTTCAAATCATTGAGACGCTTCTGCTGACGGGCTTTTTCTTCCTTTTGCTGCTGCCAGTCAAGCTTGGTACCAGAGACCGGGGCAGCTGGCTGGGAAGATATACTAAAGGAAGCGGCTGCTTTTGAGGCAGAGGTATCGGAAGCAAGAGCTGCCGCCTCTAAAAGTCCCTCCTTCTGCTTTTCCAGGTAATAATCATAGTTTCCGGCATAATTAATCAAATGCTCTTTTGTTAAATCCAGAATCCGGGTAGCTGTCTTATTGATAAAATAACGGTCATGGGACACATATAAAACAGTGCCGGCATAGTGTGCAATGGCATTTTCAAGAATTTCCTTGGAAACAATATCCAGATGGTTGGTTGGCTCATCCAGAATCAGGAAGTTGGCCTCGGATAGCATAAGCTTTGCTAAGGAAACGCGGCCTCTTTCTCCACCGCTTAAATCCTTGATTCGTTTGAATACATCATCTCCGGTAAATAAAAAAGCAGCAAGAACATTGCGGATATGGGTATTGTCCATATAGGGATAGGCATCCTGTAGTTCGTCAAAAAGAGTCTTTTCCATGTTTAGGACATGATGCTCCTGGTCATAGTAGCCGATTTCTACCTTGGTGCCGAGGCGGATTTCTCCGGCATCTGCAGGAAGCAGGTCATTGATAATCTTTAAAATCGTTGTTTTCCCGGTTCCGTTTGCACCGATGATGGCCACCTTTTCTCCACGCTTAATATCAAAATTAAGATTGGAAAACAGGTGGTTTGAGCCAAAGGCTTTGCTTAATCCCTTTACGGTCAGTACATCATTACCACTGGTGATAGATGGCTCCAGGGAAAAGTGGATTTCAGCCTCATGAGTAATTGGTTTTTCTACAAGCTCTATTTTATTTAACAGCTTTTCACGGCTTTCAGCACGCCTAATGGATTTTTCACGATTGAAGGAGCGGAGCCTGGTGATAACCTCCTCCTGGTGCTTAATTTCCCGCTGCTGGTTATAGTACTGTTTTAGCTTTGCTTCGCGAAGCTGAGCTTTTTTCTGGGCATACTGGGTATAGCTGCCGGAATACATCTGGGCCTTCTTATGCTCCAGCTCGATGACCTTGGTTACAATGCGATCCAGAAAATAACGGTCATGGGCGACGATGACAACGGCTCCTTTATAGTTTAGTAAGAAGCTTTCCAGCCATGCAATAGAGTTAAGATCCAGGTGGTTAATCGGCTCGTCCAGAAGGATAAGGTCGGGAGTGGACAAAAGAAGCTTTCCTAAGGCCACCCTGGTTTTCTGACCGCCGGACAGGGTGCTGGTAGTGCGGTTAAAATCCTCCTCGGCAAAGCCAAGCCCCCTTAATACACCGACAATTTCGCTCTCACAGGCATAGCCATTCTTTTGCTCAAATTCGTGATTTAAGCGGGTATAGGTGGAAAGAAGCTGCTCCAGCTCTTCGCCGGCAGCATGCTTCATTTTAAGCTCTGTACTGCGGATTTCTTCCTGGAGATCGAAAACCTCCTGCTTGACCTTACACATTTCCTCATAAATCGTACCAGAAGCGGAAAGCTCCTGGTGCTGGGCCAGATAGCCAATCGTGGTATCCTTAGCGGTAATAACCTCGCCGGAATCGGTAGAAAGCTCACCGATGATAATTTTTAAGAGGGTAGATTTACCAGCACCATTGCTTCCTACAATGGCAGCTTTTTCCTGGTCATTTATATGAAAGGAAACATCCGATAAAATTTCCTCTGTTCCAAAGGACTTGTAGATATTCTGACAAGATAGTATCATAAAATTCACTCCGTTTCATTGGCATCAAACACATTATAAATGAGAAGGTAAAGCAGTGTCAAGGTTGACAGATATTTAAGGTTTATAATATAATAGATTCATATATGTAGATAAATTAGTTGGGAGGCATATAAGTGGCTGGTAAAGTAATCTCATTAGCGGTAATCCGGCGGCTTCCACGATATTATCGGTATCTTGGGGAACTGTTGGAGAATGGTGTAGTAAGAATTTCGTCCAAGGAATTAAGCGAAAGGATGCAAGTAACAGCATCCCAGATTCGGCAGGATTTAAATAATTTTGGTGGATTTGGGCAGCAGGGTTACGGTTATAATGTAGAATATTTGTATACGGAGATTGGGAAAATTCTTGGTCTGGATAGACAGTACAATATGATTATTATTGGAGCCGGTAACTTTGGACAAGCTTTAGCAAATTATACTGCTTTTGAACGAAGAGGTTTTATATTAACGGGTATTTTTGATGTAAATCCACGACTGGAGGGAATATCTATCCGCGGTATTCCTGTTCGGATGATGGATGAGCTTAAGGATTTTGTAAAAGAAACTCCAGTGCATATTGCGGCTTTAACGATACCAAAGGCAAAGGCACCGCAGGTGGCACAGGATTTAGTTAAGCTGGGGATAAAGGCGATTTGGAATTTTGCTTCTACAGATTTACACCTTCCGGAGGGAGTTGTATCCCAGAATGTGCATTTGACAGAGAGCCTGATGCAGTTATCTTATAATCTTAAGAATCTGGAGGAAGAAGAAGGTAAACAATGATTGCCGGTATCGGAATGGATATGGTAGAGATTCATAGGGTGGTAAAGGCCTGTGAAAGAGCGGCTTTTTTGAAAAAATATTTTACCGAGGCAGAACGGGAATTGATTGCGGTAGATTTAAAGAGAGCAGCAGATAATTTTGCTGTGAAGGAGGCTGTATCAAAAATGTTTGGTACAGGCTTTCGGGAAATCTCACCGATAGACATAGAGTGTCTCCGTGATAAGCTTGGGAAGCCTTATGTAAATTTGTATGGAAAGGCAGCAGAGTACAAAAGACTTCTTTCCATTGATGAAATTTATGTAACGATTACCAATACCCGGGAGCTTTCGGCAGCAGTTGCGGTAGGTGAAACAAAGAATGAAATATCTTATGAGAGCAGGACAGATGAAGGAGATTGACAGGTATTCCATAGAAGAGATTGGGATACCTTCTCTTGTATTGATGGAAAAAGCAGCTGGCGAGGTAGCAAAGCTGCTTTCTGAAGCTACGGACAAAGAAGAAGCTATCCTGGCTGTCTGTGGTACGGGGAATAACGGTGGAGATGCTGTAGCGGCAGCACGAATTCTCTATGAAAGAGGAAGAAATGCAGCCATCTGCTTGATTGGAAGAGAAGAAAGAGCTACTGAGGAAATGAAAAGGCAGCTTCTGATTGCCAGAAACTGTGGTGTGCCTGTGCGGGGCAAAGAGGCTCTGGATGAATATACTATTATTATCGATGGTTTATTTGGCATAGGGCTTTCCCGCGAGATAGAGGGAGAGTACCGAGGGGTTATTGAAAAAATCAATGCTGGTAACCATCGAGTTATTGCTGTAGATGTGCCTTCCGGCATCCATGGGGATACCGGAAGGGTAATGGGAGCCGCCATCCGTGCAGAAAAGACGGTGACCTTTGGCTATGGAAAGCCAGGACTTTACCTTTACCCGGGATGTGAATATGCCGGAGAACTGTATGTAAAAGATATTGGTTTTTCAAGGAAGTCACTGGAGCAGGTGAAACCGGATTGTTTTTTTTATGATAAAGAGGATTTGAGACTTTTGCCCCAGAGGAGGGCTTATTCCAATAAGGGAAGCTATGGCAAGCTTTTAATCATTGGTGGAGCCGAAGGGATGGCTGGAGCCTGTATTTTGGCGGCGAAGGCAGCACTGCGGAGCGGAGCCGGACTGGTAAAGATTCTGGCAGCGAAGGAGAACCGGGAGATTGTGCAGGCAAGTCTTCCGGAAGCGATGTTTGCTCCGTGGGAGATGGCTGAAAAAGAACTTTCCTGGGCCGATGCAGTAGTACTGGGACCGGGACTTTCTCAAAGCGAAAAAAGCCGGGAGCTGTTTTTAATGCTTTGGGAAAAGGAAGATATCCCGCTGGTTTTAGATGCAGATGGACTGAATCTACTTGCGAAACTGGGAGGAATGGATTATAGTAAGAGAAGCAATGTAATTTTAACCCCTCATTTAAAGGAAATGGAACGGCTTTCCAGAATTTCGACAGAGGAAATCCGTGAAACACTGATAGAAACAGTGAAGTACTATGGAAGAAGGAGTTCTGTGCTGGTACTGAAGGATGCGAGAAGTGTTGTTTCTGATGGAGAGCGGGTGTACCTTAATGTATCTGGAAACCATGCTTTAGCAAAGGGAGGCTCCGGAGATGTACTATCCGGTATCATTGGCGGGCTGCTTGCTCAGGGAGCAAGGCTGTTTGAAGCGGCAAGCCTGGGGGTATATGTACATGGTCTGGCGGCGGAGCATTTTGTAGAAGGAAGCAGCGGGTACTCCCTGCTGGCAGGTGAACTTACAGAGGAGTTAAGGTGGATATTGCCCTGAGGGAATATCCGGAAAGGAAGAGATTAGAAATGAAGGAGTATTATCGGGTTCAGGCCGAGATTGACCTGGATGCTATCTGCCGAAATATTCAGAACACAAAAAAGATAATTAAGCCGGGAACTAAGGTTATGGCTATTGTAAAAGCGGATGGCTATGGACATGGAGCAGTGCCGGTGGCGAAGGCCTTAAGCTCTCTTGTAGATGCCTATGGCGTAGCTATTGTCGAAGAAGGTGTAGAGCTCCGTGAAAATGGAATTACAAAGCCGATACTGGTGCTTGGATGTACACCGCCGGGACTTATACCACAGCTTTTGGCTTACGATATTATAGCTGCGACAGCAGACTATAAATTTGCAGAGCTTTTATCCGAAGAAGCACAAAAACAGAATAAGACAGCAAGACTTCACATTAAGCTGGATACTGGGATGAGCAGGATTGGCTTTTCTCTCACGGAGGAAAGTGTAGCTGCGATAAAGAAAATAAGTAAACTTCCAGGAATTGAAATCCACGGCTGCTTCAGCCATTTTTCAAAAGCAGATGAGACAGATAAGGCCTATGCGAAAAACCAGCTGGAGGGCTTTTTATGGATGCTTGGAAGACTTGAAGAGGAAGGAATTACAATTTCGGTGAAGCATATTTCCAACAGTGCCGGTATTATGGATTTACCAGAGGCGAATCTTGACATGGTGAGAAGTGGTATTTCTACCTATGGCCTGTATCCGTCGGAGGAGGTTAAAAAGGAGAAGCTTCCCCTAGAGCCTGCGATGTCAGTCCATTCATGGATTACCTTTGTAAAGGAGGTGCCGACAGGTACCTTAATAGGCTATGGCGGCACTTATATAACAAAGAAGCCAACCAGAGTAGCTACTGTACCTGTTGGCTATGGAGATGGCTACCCAAGAGCCCTGTCTAACCAGGGAAGAGTACTGATTCAGGGAAAAGCCTGCCCTATTATAGGAAGAGTCTGTATGGATCAGTTTATGGTAGATGTAAGTGAGATTTCTGTGGTAAAGCCGGGGGATGAGGCGATTCTTCTTGGAAGGGCTGGCGAGGAGGTCATTACTCTGGAGGAAATTGGCAGTATGAGTGCTTCCTTTAATTATGAAGCTGCCTGTGATGTTGGAAAGCGGATTCCACGGGTATACCGTTATCAGGGAAAAAAAGCAGGTACCTGTGATTATTATCATACGGCGAAGGAAGCTTATTCGCTGGAATTTTAAATTACTTTTACAGTTTATGGAATACGAAAGGAAAAAGTGGGCGATACTATAGCCGACGTCAAATCCATAAACGGAGTGTGAAAGAATTTGGTAATAAAACGAGGCGATATTTTTTATGCGGATTTAAGACCGGTAGTCGGCTCTGAACAGGGTGGTGTGCGGCCGGTGTTAATCATACAAAATGACATGGGCAATCGGCACAGTCCGACTGTCATCTGTGCAGCAATTACCTCCAAAATGAACAAGGCAAAGCTTCCGACCCATGTAGAGCTGGATGCTGCTAAGTATGCCATTGTAAAGGATTCGGTGATTTTGCTGGAGCAGGTAAGGACAATAGACAAATCCAGACTTAGGGAGAGAGTGTGTCATCTGGACGCCGAGATTTTAAAGAAGATTGATAAGGCATTGATGATAAGCTTTGATATAGCTACATAGGTCTGGACATAAAAAGGAGAGAAAAAGATATGGAAGATGGGAACCCCTTGTATATTGGGATTTTAGCAGCATTTATTTTAGTAGAGGCTGTTGTGTCCAGTGCAAAAGCTGCTTTTGAGGACAGCAACGAAGAAAATGAGAGGTATTTAAATACCCTTTCTCTATTTTTAACCCTGTTAAATATGGGAATTGGTGTTTTAGCCGTTCATTTAACAGAAATGGAAATTTGGAAAAAGCTTCTGTTCGGGCTTTTCTTAGCGTTTGTAGTCATGCTGTTTGGTTCCGTGCTTCCGGCTAAGCTTACAAAGCGGGATACGGAAAAAGCACGGAAAAGATATGAAGGAGCACTGGCAGTACTGTCCAATATCATATTGCCTTTTACATTTTTATTGGAGGCAGTCACAAGAGGCATTCTGTTTTTACTTCGGATAAAGCCGGAGGAGCTTAAGGATAATGTAACAGAAGAGGAAATCATTTCCATTGTTAATGAAGGCTCCCGTCAGGGTGTGCTGGAGGACAATGAGGTAGAGATGATTTCCAACATCATTGAGCTGGATGAAAAGGAAGCCCGGGATGTTATGACGCATCGAAGAAAGGTCGTCTCTGTCAGTACGGAGATGACCGTTGAGGAAGCTTTAAAATTCATGCTGGATGAAAGCTACTCACGATATCCCCTTTATGAAGGTGAAAAGGATAATATTGTGGGAGTTCTCCATTTGAAGGATCTGACCCGGTATTATGTCATGGGACGGGATAAGAGCATATCCCTGAAGGAAATCGCGAGGGAACCGTATTTTGTACCGGATACCCAGGCAGTGGATACGCTTTTTGATAACATGCAGAAGAATAAAATACATATGGCGATTGCAGTAGATGAATATGGACAGATGGCTGGTATTGTAGCGATGGAGGATATTCTGGAGGAAATCGTTGGTAATATTTTTGATGAGTATGATATTGATGAGCGGATGATTATAAAGCAGGGGAATAACCGTTATATCATGAAAGGGCTTACTCCGATAGATGAGGTGGAGGAGGCTCTGGGAATTGAGATTTTACAGGATGATTTTGATACCTTGAATGGGTGGCTTATTTCCCTTCTGGGACATCTGCCACAGGATAAAGAAAAATCTGTAGTTATGGCAGAGGGTTATCGATTCCAGATTATAGATGCAAGAAACAATATGATTCGAAATGTAAAGGTTGTGAAGGAAGAACAAAAGGAAGGATAATAAAAAGCAGCAGATAGGGGTATCTGCTGCTTTTTGGCAGCCGGTATTGTAGGGAGAACCGACTGCCAAAGCGTATAATAGGGTGGGAGTAGAAAGTAACTTGTGTACTTTCTGTAAATCATTATAATGATAAAATGTGTCAATAGTGTGAAAAAAATATGAAAAATTGTTGACATTTTTATATCAAAGGGTTATACTTGTCAAAGAAATATAAAGAAAAGGAGGTAAACATTATGATGAATAAAGGAATGAAAAATGTAACAAATTGTATATTGCAGTCTTCATGTAAGTTTACCTCAGTGACAGGAGAATAGTATCTTGCGTATAAGCATATAGGCAGGTTTTGCGTCCGTGGTATAGTTACCACGGACTTTTTGCGTATCCAGAGCTTTTAGACGCAAACTGTGACTGGGGATGGAGAGAGGAGGATTGACTTGAAAAAACTGACTGATTATATAAAAAAATACTGGCTGTCCTATCTATTTGCTGTTGCGTGTATGGTGACAGCGATAGGGTTGGATATGCTGTTCCCGATGATTACAAAGACGATTGTAGATGAGGTTTTAAAAAAGGGAAAAATGGAGCTTCTAAAGGGTTGCCTCATGGGAATCCTGTTGATTGGAATTGGTCGCTGTGTGACCGGCTACGCTAAGGAATACACCTTTGATATTGTAAGCTCTAAGATTGCAAGGGAGCTTCGGAAGGATTTATTTTCTCATATCCAGAGGCTTTCTATGAGCTATTTTGTTAATACGAATACAGGTACCTTGATGGCCAGAGTAAAGGATGATATTGATGCGGTATGGGCAGCCCTTGGCTACGTGGGAATGCTGATTCTTGAGATTATAATACATACTGTGATTGTTATATACTGTATGCTCCGCCTCAGCCCGGGGCTTACGATTATCCCATTGATTGTAATGCCGATTATGGGAACTTGTGCCATTTTTATGGAGCGGAGGCTGAATAAGATCTATGAGGAAATCAGCGAGGAAAATGCAAAGCTGAATACTGTTGCTGAAGAAAATCTGGCAGGTGTGCGTACGGTAAAGGCTTTTGCCCGTGAGAAATTTGAGATTCAGAAATTTTTGTCCCACAACAGCCGCTATTATGAGCTGAATATGCAGCAGTCCAAAGCTCTGGCAAAATACCAGCCTTATTTTCAGTTTGCAGGAAAGCTGATTCCTATGATTTCTGTTGTGATAGGTGGAGTTTTTGTTATTCGAGGGGAAATAACCCTGGGGACCTTAGTTGCTTTTCAGGAGTATTCCAGAAATATTGTCTGGCCGATGGAAACCATTGGCTGGGTCGCGAATGATTTTTCTGCTGCTGTGGCTTCTTATAAGAAAATCAGAAGGATTTTTAAAGAAGTACCGGAGATTAAGGAGCCGGAGAATGGAAAGGAGTTAAAAAATCCTGTTGGCGATATTACCTTTGATAAGGTATCCTTTTGCCTGGAGGAAAAGGAAATTCTTAAGGATATCAGTTTTCATGTGGCACCGGGAAAGACCCTTGGCATCATGGGGGCAACGGGGGCTGGAAAGAGCTCAATTATAAATCTTCTGGAACGGTTTTATGATGTGACAGAGGGAAAAATTCTTTTTGATGGAGAGGATATAAGAGATATTTCTCTGAAAAGTCTCCGGGGAAGTATGGCTTTGGTGATGCAGGATGTATTTTTGTTTTCTGATACGATTGAAGAAAATATTAAGATGGGCAAACGCTGTGAGGTAGATGCTAAAAGAATTCAGGAGGCAGCCCGCTTCGCCCAGGCAGATGATTTTATCGGGGAGATGGAGGAAAAATATTCTACAGTTGTAGGGGAACGGGGCGTTGGATTGTCTGGTGGACAAAAGCAGCGAATCAGTATTGCCAGGGCAGTAGCAAAGCGGACACCAGTACTGATTATGGATGACTCAACCTCTGCTCTGGATATGGAGACAGAGCATCAGATTCAGCGGGAATTAAAGGGGCTTACGGGTACAACAAAGCTGATTATTGCACATCGGATTTCTGCAGTGCGTCATGCCGATGAAATTCTGATTCTTAAAGAAGGACAGATTGCTGAGCGTGGTACCCATGAAGAGCTTTTGGAAAGGAAGGGGCTTTATTATGAAACTTATAAGGCCCAATATGGAAGCTATCAGGAGGTGATAGAGGGATGGCAGTAAATTCATTTCGGAGGGATGAAGCAACAAATACAGCAGGGAAAAAAGAAACCCTGGTGAGATTATTTGCCTATCTGTTCCGTTACAAGCTTCAGATTGCAGGAGTGCTTCTGGTAATGGGAACAACCATAGGGATTTCTTTAATCAACCCGCTTTTGATTGAACGGGCCATTGATGTATATATCAAAGGAAAAGACTTGCAGGGGCTTTTACGGCTGGGGATGTTTACCCTTTTACTCAATCTTGTTTTTGTAATTCTGGTAAAGGTGAGAATGTATGTTATGGCATATATCACCAACAAGATTCTGCTGGAAATCCGGCAGGAGCTATATGAGCATATCCAGACCCTGTCCTTTCAGTTTTTTGACAGCCGGCCGACGGGAAAGATTCTGGCCCGGATTATCGGGGATGTAAACTCCCTGAAAAATGTACTGACAAATAGTGTTACAACACTGATACCGGACTTTATTACAATCGTCGGTGTTGTTCTGATTATGTTTGTTAAGGATGCAAGGCTGGCAGCGGCGGCACTTTCCAGTCTGCCGCTAATGATAGCCGGTATCTGGCTGATTGGAATCAGGTCTCGTAAACGGTGGCAGGCTTATCGAAAAAAAGGCTCTAATGTAAATGCCTATGTTCATGAGGGGATTTCTGGTATGCATGTGATTCAGAGCTTTTCTGCTGAGCAGGAGACAAAGGACACCTTCGACAGTCTGGTAGAGGATTATCAGAAGAGCTTTGCTGATTGTGTATATCTGGCAGATATGCTTGGTCCGGTAGTTGATTTATGCTGGGGCATCGGGGCAATGATGCTTTATTTGGCGGGAATTCGTCTGGTAGGGGCAATTTCTGTAGGAACTCTGGTAGCCTTTGGTTCCTATATATGGATGTTCTGGAGTCCGGTTATGAATCTGAGTAATTTTTATAACCAGTTGATTACAGATATTGCTGGTGCGGAGCGGATTTTTGAAATCCTGGATACGAAGCCGGAGATTTTGGATGACAGGGAAGCTATAGAACTGCCAGAAATCCGGGGTGAGGTGGTATTTGATCATGTAGGATTTTCTTATGATGAGGGTACACAAAATGAAACGAAGGTTTTAGAGGATGTAAGCTTCTGTATAAAACCAGGAGAGACGATTGCACTGGTAGGACCGACTGGAGCAGGAAAGACAACGATTGTAAATCTTATCAGTCGTTTTTATGAAATTCAGAAGGGACATATTTATATTGATGGCTATGATTTACAGAAGGTGAAGGTAGAGAGTCTGCGGCAGCAGATGGGAGTTATGACCCAGGATAATTTTATTTTCTCCGGTACGGTAAAGGAAAACATCCGTTACGGAAAAATGGATGCAAGGGATGCAGAAATTATAGCGGCAGCAAAGGCTGTGAATGCTCATGAATTTATTGAAAAGCTGGAAAAGGGCTACGATACAGAGCTGAAGGAGCGTGGTGCAGGACTCTCAATTGGACAAAGGCAGTTGATTGCTTTTGCCAGGACGATGGTTTCTATGCCTAAAATCTTAATTTTGGATGAAGCAACCTCCAGTATAGATACCCATACGGAGCTTTTAGTACAGAAGGGTATAGAGGTACTTCTGGCAGGAAGAACTTCCTTTGTCATTGCCCACCGCCTGTCAACAATTCAGAAGGCAGACCGCATCTTTGTTATTGACAAGGGTGGTATTATAGAACAGGGGACAGCAAAGGAGCTTTTGGCGAAGAAAGGGGAATACTATAAGCTGTACATGGCACAGTTTAAGAATTTGTCATAAAGGAGATTTATATAACATGGAACGCGACTATCATTTTGATAATTATAAAGCTTTTTTAATTTTATTAGTGGTAATTGGACATTTTATTTATCCGTTGCAGGAAGCTGTGAGTTGGACTCAGTATCTGCGGAAGGCAATCTTTTTATTCCATATGCCGGCTTTTATTTTTATCTCAGGATATTTTGCAAAACACAATGATTGGGAAAAGCTGGTAAAAAAATTTTTAGTTCCATATGTGATAATGCAGTTAGCAGTCTTTTTTATCCGGTTTCTTACACCTTTGAAGGACAGTAGATTTACTCTGGTTCAACCCTACTTTACCTTATGGTTTCTTCCCTGCTTGTTTTTCTGGCGGTTACTGATAGAACCGCTTTCCAGGGTGAAGGGAATTATCCCTTTCAGCTTCCTGGTAGGAATCCTAGCTGGTTTTGACCCTAAGATTGAGGAAATCTTTTCTTTATCACGAATGATTTGCTTCTTCCCGTTTTTCATTATGGGATATCGGTTCAATAAGGAAGCATTTCAAAGATATGCAAAAAGAGGAGAAGTAAAGGTAGCATCACTGGTAGGAATTATATTGATATTTGTAGTACTGGTTGGTTTTGCCCCTTACATTGATATGGAAAATTTTCTGTTTAGAGGTAGTTATACGCCAGAGCATCCATTCACAGGAGCGATTATGCGATGTGGACTTTATGCTGGAGGATTAGTACTTACTTATTTGTTTATGGTGCTTCTTCCCTTGAAAAAATGTCCGCTTTCCTGGCTGGGAAAGAAAACTATGAGTGTTTATCTTTTTCATGGGATTCTGGAACGAATATTTGAAGAAAGCCCCCTGGTTCCTTATTTTGAGAGTACCGAGGGGGCTGTCATAGTTATTTTATTTTCCGTACTTTTGACTTTTATCCTTGCAGGAAAGCCGTTTTCATCGCTGGCAGAAAAAATGGCGAGCCTGCCAATAGAGGGGTTAGTAAAGAAACTATAAAAATGCTTTAATTCTTTCAATCAGCATCTTTATAGCGACCTCATTCATACCGCCTCGGGGAATGATAATATCAGCATATTTCTTTGTTGGCTCTACAAACTGCTCATGCATTGGCTTTACAGTCTCACAGTATTGGGTAATGACAGACTGAAGACTGCGGCCACGCTCCTCTACATCCCGGAGAATGCGGCGGATAATCCGCTCGTCGGCATCTGTGTCGACAAAAATCTTAATGTCCATCAGATTTCGAAGCTCTACATTTTCAAAAATTAAAAATCCCTCAACGATAATCACCTTGGCCGGATGAATAGTCGTTGTTTCCTTAGCCCGGTTATGGATGGCATAATCATAAATCGGCTCTTCAATGGATTGACCGGACTTTAAGGTTAGTATATCCTGAATCAGCCGTTCGGTATCGAAAGCAGTAGGATGGTCATAGTTTAATTTACATCGTTCTTCAAAGGGCATATCATCATGAGCCTTATAATAACAATCGTGGCTGATAAGCTCTACGCTTCCGGCAAATTCTTCCTTTAAGCGGTTAGCAACGGTGGTTTTTCCGGAGGCAGAACCGCCGGCAACTCCAATAATTACAATATCATGCATAGGAAAGCTCCTTCCAAAACAGTTTTACTGTAAATTATTTTAGCATAGCAGTGGACATGCCGCAAGGAGTTGTTTCTTTTTTGTAAAAAATTTGCTAAAATAGGTATAAAAGAAAGGAAGGATATTATGACAATCGAAGAAAAAGCGTTAAATTATCTGGAAAAGGATACATTGGCCCATATTGATATGATAGAGGTCATCAAAAGAGGCTTTGCAGATATACATTATGCAGGAGATGACGGTGTGGCAATGGCAGAAAAAAAGGGTGGTGTGCAGTATTTGTCTGTAACGCATCCAAAGGCAGGAGAACGGCTTTTATCCTTTTTTAATGAGAGAGTGCCTGTGATGGTACATCAGGATTTTTTGGCAGACCGGGCAGTTGAAAAGCTTAAACTAGCCGGGTACAATAAATGCCGTGAATTTACCTATCTGAAAAAGGAAAAGACCTATACAGAGGTAGAGGGAATTGAGATTTGCAAGCTTTCTATGGAGTGGCTTGATAAGGTGTCAGAGATTTACCATCTGATAGATAATCCAGAATATATAAGGCTTTTACTGGAGGAAGGTGTTATGCACGGAGCCTTTATTGAGGGAGAGCTGGCCGGCTTTATCGGCATGCATACAGAAGGCTGCATGGGACTTTTGGAGGTGCTGCCAGAGTACCGCCGCAGGGGAATCGGAGAAATCCTGGAGCGGTATATGATAGACTGGAATCTGGAAAGGGGCTTTGTACCGTTCTGTCAGGTGTTTACAGATAATGAGGCATCCCTAAGGCTACAGGAAAAGCTGGGATTAACACCTTCTGACAAATACCTGTGGTGGGTATATTAAATGAGAAAAGGTTGGCTGAAAAAATAATGAAATTCGGTTGATTTCTGTTCTTAAATGAGATATATTAAAAATACACCTGTCTCACATTTGCTTTGAGTGTGGCAGAATGTGGAAATAAAGAAGGAGGAATTGTATTATGGACAGATTAAAAGATAAGGTTGCTATTGTTACAGGATCCACAAGTGGAATAGGCATCGGTATTGCAAAGCTCTATGCTGCAGAAGGGGCTAAAGTAGTTATCTGTGGACGCAGGGAAGAAAAAGGCCAGGCTGTAGTAGATGCAATTGTCAGAGAGGGCGGAGAGGCCTCCTTTCATTTTATGGATATTACTGATCCGGTCAGTGTTGAAAAGCTTTTTTCTGATACCGCTGAAAAATACGGAAAAATTGATGTTTTGGTTAACAATGCTGCCAATGTGGCATTGAAGGACGGCCGTGTAGATGAACTAACCTTGGAAATGTGGGATGCTATTTTTCAGAGTGATATGCGTGGTACTTTTTATGCTACCAAGTGTGTGATTCCCTATATGGAAAAAAATGAAAATGGCGGTTCTATCGTCAATATCGGTTCTATGGCTTCCTGTGGCGGTGACCTTGGTTCTACTGCTTATGCCTGTGCAAAGGCTGGTGTCGATATGTTGACAAAATCTACAGCTCTTCAGTATGGAAAGAAGAATATCCGCTGCAACTGTGTCCGTCCTGGCCTGATTGTCACACCACAGAATGAAGCACATGTGCCACAAGCTCTGAAGGATATTTTCTTAAGTAATATTATGGTAAACCGTTATGGGTGTCCGGAGGATATCGGATATCTATGCGTATATCTTGGTTCGGATGAGAGTAATTATGTAACAGGACAGGTTATGACAGTAGATGGCGGCTTGAATGCCCATGTTTCTACGGTTGCCCAGTTTAAAGAACTGAGCTCCCGTACATGGTAAGAGCCAAAACAGTGTAAGATGAGGCAGGAGGCCTTTAGTCTCCTGTCTTTTTTTCGCTTTACAGAAAAGGCAGTTTCGTATAAAATAGAAAGATAGAAAAGAGGTTTTGCTATGGAGGCCTATACCGGATTTGCACAGGTGTATGATGAGCTCATGGATAACATTCCCTATGAGAAATGGGGTAGCTATCTTTTAGGACTTTTAAAGGAATATGGTGTTAACAAGGGACTGGTGCTGGATATGGGCTGCGGCACCGGGAGTATTACAGAGCTTTTACATGAAGCAGGCTATAACATGATTGGTATTGATAATTCTGAGGATATGCTGTCGATTGCCCGGGAAAAGGCAATGGATAAGGGAATGGATATTCTCTATCTTTTACAGGATATGCGGGAATTTGAGCTTTATGGTACGGTAGCTGCTATTGTCAGTATCTGTGACAGTATGAATTATATTACAGAGGAAGAGGAACTTTTAGAGGTATTCCGTCTGGCTAATAACTATCTGGATCCAGGCGGGCTCTTTATTTTTGATTTGAATACACCATATAAGTATGAAGAGCTTTTGGCAGATAATGTAATTGCAGAAAACAGAGAGGATTGTGCTTTTATCTGGGAAAACTATTATGATAGGGAAAACCGGATAAATGAATATGATTTAAGCATCTATGTAGAAGAGGAGGAGGATTTGTTCCGCCGTTACAGTGAGGTGCATTATCAGAAGGCGTATCCGTTGGAGCTTGTAAGGAAGCTTCTTGAAAAAGCAGGGATGGAGTTTGTGACGGCCTATGATGCCTTTACAAGGGAGCCGCCTAAGGCAGATAGTGAACGGATTTATGTAATTGCCAGAGAGAAAATGCAGGAAGGAAAGCTTTATCTTTCTTAAGAGAATGCAGAATAGAAAGGGAAAATTATGAGTGATTATATTGTAAGAGCAACGGCAGCGGATAATCAGATTCGTGCCTTTGCAGCAACGACAAAGGAGCTGGTAGAGCGCGCCAGAAGTGTGCATAATACAAGTCCGGTGGCAACAGCAGCACTGGGGCGTCTTCTCACAGCAGGAAGTATGATGGGAGCAATGATGAAGGGGGAAAAGGATATACTTACCCTTCAGATTAAGTGCAGTGGACCTATCGGAGGCTTGACAGTAACCGCTGATAGCAAGGCCAAAGTAAAAGGCTATGTGAATAATCCGGAGGTAATGCTTCCCCCAACTAGTAAGGGAAAGCTGGATGTTGGCGGTGCCTTAGATTTAGGAATTTTAAGTGTTATTAAGGATATGGGCTTGAAAGAGCCATATGTAGGGCAGACTCAGCTGGTTTCCGGTGAAATTGCAGAGGATCTGACCTATTATTTTGCAAGCTCTGAGCAGGTACCTTCCTCTGTGGCACTGGGAGTTCTGATGAATAAGGATAATACGGTGCGGCAGGCAGGAGGCTTTTTAATTCAGCTGATGCCTTTTGCAGAGGAGCGGGTAATTGCCGGACTGGAAAAGAAGATTGCGGAAATTCATTCCATTACAGAACTTTTAGATAAAGAAATGAGTCCGGAGGCGATTTTGGATTATATTTTAGGTGATTTTGGTCTGGAGATTATGGATACGGTAGAGACTTCTTTTTACTGCAACTGTACAAAGAAACGTGTGGAAAAGGCTATTGTAAGTATTGGAAGAAAGGATATTCAGGAGATGATTGACGATAATGAGCCAATCGAAGTAAACTGCCACTTCTGCAATACCAGCTACCATTTTTCTGTAGAAGAATTAAAGGAAATTTTAAAACGGAGCCACTAAAGTAAGCAAGGAATTTCGAAAGAATGACATAGATATGACACAGGAGTAGAATAAAATCTGGAGTATACTGGAAAAGATACGAGGGAGGCAGACAAATGAAGAGAAAAATGGTAATGGCAGTGTTGCTTGCAGTTGGACTTACCGGCATCTGTCAGTTTTCCGATAACGTAGGAGTGACAATACCGTATACAGCCTATGCGGCAAATGCTGGTACAGTGACAGGAAGCAGCTTGAGAGTCCGCACCGGAGCAGGTACGGATAAAGCAGCCTTAACCTATAATGGAAGCAGTGTAATGCTTTCCAAAGGAACAAAAGTTACGATAAAAAAAGCAGTTGAGGAGGGAGAGACAACCTGGTATCAAGTATCCTTTTCCTATTCTGGGAAAACTCTGACAGGATATGTGTCTGGTGATTATGTGAAGGTAACAGAGGAGACAGACGACAGTAGTAGCAAAGCTACTGATAGTACAAGTACCACAGCAGCTGCCAGCTTAAATGCACCGGCCAGGGTGATGGCAGACAGTCTAAACGTGAGAAAAACAGCCTCTACCAAAGGAACAAAGGTGACTTCTTTAAAGAAGGGTGCAAGTGTAAAGGTTTTAAAGGAAAAGCTTGTCAGTGGGAAAAAATGGTATTATATTTCCTGCACGGTTAATAAAAAGACACAAAAGGGCTATGTATTGAGTGATTATGTCAGTCTGACTCTATCAAAAAATCTGGCTGGTACGATTAACAGCTCTTCTGCTGTTAAGATAAGAAAGGGAGCCGGTACAGACAAGCCATATTTAAAGGTGAGTGATAAGACAGTATCCTTAAAGAAAGGTACGGATGTTGTGGTAAAAAAGGAAGCAGTTGATACAAAAGGAAACAAATGGCTGCAGATTTCCTTCTATTATAATAATAAGCTGTATTCCGGTTATGTGAATGCAGAAAAGATAAAGCTTTCCGGAGTAATTACTGTGACAGGTAAGGTTACTGGTACCGATGCCCTTAATGTGCGGGTAGCAGCTGGAACAGATAAAAAGCAGCTTACCTATGGAAAGACGGCAGTGAAGCTCAAGAAAGATACCAGCATTAATATTCTGGGACAAACGGAGGTAAAAGGAACTATATGGTATCAGGGAAGCTTTTCTTATGAAGGGAAGACCCTGAAAGGTTTTGTATCTAGTGATTACATCAAGATAACCCAGACAACAAATGTACCTGCATCTATAAAGAAGGCTGCTGATGGAGAAACAGAAGAAAAGCCGGATGCAAATACCAATACTGATGATACCAATACTGATAATACCAATACCGATAATGCGAATACTGACAATACGAATACGGATACCAGTGAGGTTACAGATACCAACCCTGGTATGGAACAGCCGATGTCAAGTGTAGAGTTTGAAGCCTATATGACAGAACAGGGCTTCCCTGAGACTTATAAAAATAATCTCAGGGTACTTCATGAAAAGCATCCAACTTGGATATTTAGGGCATATCAGACAGGGCTTGACTGGGAAACTGTCATTACCAAGGAGTCTAAGGCAGGACTGAACCTGATTAGTAAAAATAAGGCAAATGGCTGGAAATCTTACGCAGAAAAGGCATATGACTGGGCAACAGATACCTTTATTCCATATGATGGAAGTACCTGGGTTACAGCATCGACAGAAGCTATTGCTTATTATATGGATCCTAGGAACTTTCTGACGGAAAGAGCGATATTCCAGTTTGAGGCTCTTGAGTACCAGAGCGAATACGAAACAGTAGATGGCGTAGAAAAAATTCTTGCTAATACACCGTTATATCAGAAGACTTTTACCTATATAGATGATGTAACAGGAGAAACAAAGGAAATTACCTATGCACAGGCCTTTATGGATGCGGCGGCAGCTTCTGGTGTTAGTCCATATCATTTAGCTTCCAGGGTGAAGCAGGAGGTAGTCATTGGAACAACGAGCTTAAGCAGCTCTGTAAGCGGCATGGTTTCTGGCTATGAGGGATATTATAATTTTTACAATATTGGGGCAACCCATAGTACTCAGAGCGGTGGAGCTGTTGCTAACGGACTCGCCTTTGCCAAAGGAGATTCCAGAACGACGGCAGCAGGAAAAATTGAATATCTGATTCCATGGGATAACCAATATAAGGCTATCGTAGGTGGAGCAAAATATATTGGAAAGCAGTATATTAACCGTGGACAGAATACGATTTACCTGCAGAAGTTTAATGTAACAGCGACTTCGACCTACAGCCACCAGTATATGGCCAATGTGGAAGCGGCTAATTCAGAAGCTACGAAGCTGTATAATGGCTATGTTTCTATGCTTGACAGTATGCCGATTGTATTTAATATTCCGGTATATCAAAATATGCCGGAAAGTGCAGCGGGTACACCAGGTATTGTACCGAGCCCGAATAACTGGCTGAAAATGCTGAAACTTGGAAACTACAGCCTAATGCCGGAATTTAGTGCAAAGGACGGAGGTAAAGTAGCGTACTCGCTGAATTTGACGGGTTTAACAGACAGCAGTCTTTTACTTACTGCTGTTCCGGTATCCAGTAAGGCGGCAGTAGAAGTAAGACTTTTGGTAAATGGAAACGAAAGCAGTCTTGGAAATGGAACTACAGCTACGATACCAGTGAATACAGGAACCAGTGAACTAAAAATTGTTGTTACAGCTGAAACAGGTGTAACCAATACGTATACAATTACAATTATAAAATAGCAGGAAGGCACAGTATGAGAATTGGATTAGTCAGGCATTTTAAAGTGCATTGTCCCCACAAAAGAATGATGACATCGGAGGAATTCAGAGAGTGGTCAGAGCGTTATGAGCATTCCCGGGTAATTAAGAAGCCGGTGGAGATGTATGGTATCGAATGGGATATCTGTTACTCTAGTGATTTGCCGCGGGCAGTAACTACGGCCCGGGAGGTTTACAGCGGAAATATCTATTTTGATAGGCTGTTGCGGGAGGTGGATAATGCACCCTTTATTCACTCAGAAAGGATTCGCCTGCCTTTTGAAATATGGCATGTCTGCGGGCGGCTGGCTTGGCTGTTCCGCTCTAAAAGCCAGCCGGAGTCGATTCAGGGAACCAGAAGACGGATTAACCAGTTTCTGGACCAGATTGACTGGTCAAAGGAAAATGTGCTGATTGTGTTTCATGGATTTATGCTGTATAATTTCCAGAGGGAGCTTAAAAAGAGAGGCTTTGAAGGAAAGACAGTTCGGCACGTAAAAAATGGATATCTCTACGAATATGTAAGAGAAGATGCAAAGAAAAGATAGAAGTAACGGACCGGTTAACCTTGCAAACCGGTCCGTTGTGTGTTATAGTATCTGTATAACAAATATAACTGTAAGGTGGTGATAATGTGCTTGTTACGATAGATTTTAACAGTGAAGAAGCAATCTATGTGCAGCTTAGGAATCAGATTATCATAGGAATTGCTGCAGAAGAGATCCAGGAGGGGGACAGCCTGCCATCCGTGCGGGAGCTTGCTGACAATATTGGAATTAATATGCATACAGTAAATAAAGCCTACAGTATATTAAAGCAGGAGGGATACCTGAAGCTGGACCGGCGTCGGGGAGCAGTTATCGCTGTTGATGCAGATAAGCTTCAGGCAAAAGAAGACATGGCAGAGGCTATGCGGGTAATTATGGCTGAGGGCATCTGTAAAAATATATCCTGCCAGGAAATTCATGAGCTGGTGGATCAGGTTTATGCAGAATTTAAAAAGGAGGGATGATAATGCTTTGCGATAAGTGTCATAAAAGAGAAGCAAAGGTATACTATACAGAAATCATAAATGGAGAGAAAAAGGAACAGTATCTGTGTGAGGAATGTGCAGCAAAGTACACCTCCTTTCAGATAGAAAAGGCTTCCTCGGATAGTGGTCTTGGCGGTCTTTTGAGTAGCATTTTAAGTAATTATTATGGAGAAAAGTCAAAGGCTCCGGCATCGAAAGAGGCTACGATGGTGTGCAAATCCTGTGGCATTACCTATCAGGAGGTATTGGAGGCAGGAAAGCTTGGCTGTGCAGACTGTTATAAAAGCTTTGGGGAGATGATTGAGAGAACCCTGCGTCAGATACAGGGGGCAGACACTCATATCGGTAAGTCTCCGACAGCCTTTTGCGGTGAAGTGAAGAAGGAAAAGAGGATAAAAAAAGAGCCTCCAAAGAAAGAACCGGATATGCTGGAAAAGCTTTCTTTCCAGCTGCAGCAGGCCATTGAACGAGAAGAATTTGAGGAGGCTGCAAGGCTCAGAGATGAGATTCGGGCATTAAAAAAGGAGGTAAGGGATGCTTAAATGGTATGACGAAAATGGTGAATTTACCGATGTTGTGATATCCAGCCGCGTCAGGCTGGCAAGAAACTTAAAGAAGTATCCTTTTTCTACCCGTTTATCCCAGGAGGGAGCAAAGGCTTTAGTAGAAGAGGTAAGTGGAAAGCTAAAGGATGCAAAAGGTGAGGATGGCACTCTTTTAGCCTGCAGCTTGGATACAATGGATGATGTAGAAAGAACAGCGATGGTAGAGAGGCATATTTTAAGTCCGATGCTTGCAGAAAAAAAGCAGTCAGCGGGACTTTTGATGTCGGAAAATGAGGCTATCTGTGTTTTAATAAATGAAGAGGACCATCTGCGGATTCAGGGAATGGCCGGTGGTATGAACATACAAAAGGCCTTTGAGAGAGCTAACCGCATTGATGATATGGCAGAGAAAGCAATGGAATTTGCCTATGATGAAAAATATGGATATCTTACCTCCTGCCCGACCAATGTAGGAACCGGAATGAGGGCTTCCTATATGATGTTTTTGCCAGCATTGGGAGCGGCAGGTAAGATTAACCGTCTGGCTGATGAGGTCGGAAAGTATGGAGCTGCACTCAGAGGTATGTATGGTGAGGGTACCGAAGGTACCGCTAATATTTATCAGATATCGAACCAGAAGACATTAGGAAGCTCCGAGGAGGATATTATAGAAAATCTCAATAATATTGCTCTGCAGGTGATACTTCAGGAGCGAAAACGGAGAGAATATGTACTGATGAATAATTTTGAGGTTATTGAAGATCAGATTTACCGCTCCTATGGAGTACTAAAATATACGCGGCAGATTGGAGCAAAGGATGCCATGACTCTTCTGGCACAGATAAAGCTGGGCTTTGATACCGGTATTTTAAAGAGTAATGAGCCGGTTAATATTTTCCGTATGATGATGGATATTCAGCCATCGAACCTGCAGTGCCGTCTGGGGAAAAATACAGGCAGCATGAAACGGGATAAGGCGAGGGCGGCATATTTGAACCAGAACCTGCCTAAGCTGTTATAAATAATAGGAGGACAAAACAGTGTTTGAAAATTTTACAGATAATGCAAAAGAAGCTGTGGAAAATGCTACAATGATTGCATATGAGCTTTCCCACAACTATGTAGGCACAGAACATCTTTTGATCGGTCTTTTGTCTTCACCAGGAGTGGCTTCCAGAGTCCTGGAGGAAAATGGTGTAGAAAAGGAACGTCTTTTGGAGCTGATTCAGCAGTTGATTGCTCCGAATACCAATGTTGGAACTGCAGAAAGAGATAATTTTACACCACGCTCCCAGCGGATTCTGGGACAGAGCTACCGGGAGGCAAAGCGTCTCGGCTCTGGTATGGTGGGTACAGAGCATCTTTTAATTGCCCTGATTAAAGAGCAGGACTGCATTGCGGTACGGCTTTTGAATACGCTGGGGGTTAATGTACAGAAGCTTTATGTAGATTTGATGACAGCAGTCGGACAGGATGTTGGAGCTGCGAAAAACGAATATATGGCAAATAAGGGTAAGGGAAAAGGAAGGTCCAATACACCTACCCTGGATCAGTACAGCCGGGATTTAACTGCTCTTGCAAAAGAAGGGAAACTGGACCCGGTTATTGGACGGGAAAACGAAATACAGAGAGTTGTCCAGATACTAAGCCGGCGGACGAAAAACAATCCATGTCTGGTCGGTGAGCCGGGGGTTGGAAAAACGGCAATCGCAGAAGGACTTGCCAGCCGTATCGTAGAAGGTAATATCCCGGATACGATTAGGGATAAGAGGCTTTTGACCTTGGATTTATCCGGTATGGTAGCAGGCTCTAAGTATCGTGGTGAGTTTGAAGAGAGGATTAAAAGGGTTATCAGCGAGGTTACGAATGATGGCAATGTGCTTCTCTTTATTGACGAGCTGCATACAATTATTGGTGCCGGTGGTGCTGAGGGGGCTATCGATGCCTCCAATATTTTGAAACCATCTCTGGCCAGAGGTGAGATTCAGCTGATTGGAGCAACGACAAGAGAAGAATACCGTAAATACATTGAAAAGGATGCCGCTCTGGAGCGAAGATTCCAGCCGGTATCTGTAGAGGAGCCTTCGGAAGAGGAAACGGTACTGATTCTTAAGGGCCTTAGAGAAAGCTATGAAAATCATCATAAAGTAACGATTACAGATGATGCTCTGACAGCTGCGGCTAAAATGTCTGCCCGTTATATCAATGACCGTTATCTGCCGGATAAGGCCATTGATCTGATTGATGAAGCAGCCTCTAAGCTACGTCTGTCAACCTATACCGTATCTCCAAAGATAAAGGAGTTAGAAGAGTTAAATGCCCAGCTGGAGAAGGAAAAGGAAGAAGCAATTAAGACTGAGGCCTATGAGGAAGCAGGCGAGCTTAAAAAGAAGCAGCTACAGAACCTTGAAAAAATTGAGAAAATGAAGGCGAAGGATGAAAAGGAGAAAAGGGAAAAGATTCTCTATGTGACAGAGAATGAAATTGCAGATATTATTTCTTCCTGGACAAAGATACCGGTAAAGAAGCTGGCAGAAGAAGAGAGCGAGCGGCTGATGAAGCTGGAGAGGATTCTTCATGAGCGTGTTGTAGGTCAGGAGGAGGCTGTAACGGCTGTTGCGAAGGCTATCCGCCGGGGACGTGTAGGCCTTAAGGATCCGAACCGTCCGATTGGCTCCTTTTTATTCCTGGGACCAACAGGCGTTGGTAAAACCGAGCTTTGCAAGGCTCTGGCAGAGGCAATGTTTGGCAGTGAAAATGCAATGATTCGTGTTGATATGTCCGAATATATGGAAAAGCACAGCGTTTCTAAGCTGATTGGGTCCCCTCCTGGATATGTGGGCTATGATGAAGGTGGGCAGCTGAGTGAAAAGGTAAGGCGGAACCCATATTCCGTGATTCTTTTTGATGAGATTGAGAAGGCACACCCGGATGTATTCAACATTCTTCTGCAGGTACTGGATGACGGACACATTACCGATGCCCAGGGACGACAGGTCAGCTTTAAAAATACAATTATCATCATGACCTCTAATGCAGGTGCTGAGAGAATTATTTCACCAAAGACGATGGGCTTTGCCTCAGCAGTTGATATGGAGGCTGATTACAAAAAGATGAAGGAAAGCGTTATGGAAGAGGTAAAGCGGCTCTTTAAGCCGGAGTTTATCAACCGTATTGATGAAATTATGGTATTCCATCCGCTGACGAAGGAAAACATCCGTGAAATCGTAAGCATTATGCTGAAAAATATCAGTAAGAGAACCCAGAGTCAGATGAATATTACCCTGAAACCGACGGCTGGAACCATTGACTATCTGGTAGAGAAGGGATACGACCAGAAGTACGGTGCAAGACCACTTAGGAGAGCAATCCAGACTCAGATAGAGGATAAGCTGGCCGAGGCCGTTTTGGAAGGAAATGTAAAATCAGGAGATACAGTTTCTGTACGATTAAAAGGAAAAGAAATTGTATTTTCAATTAAAGAGTAGTATAATAAAGTATCAAAAACACAAAAGCACAGTAATAGGAGGATAAAAGTAATGGCAGTAGTAGAAGGACTGATTCGCAAGGAGGATAACCAGACATTAAGCTTTGGAGATTATACATTAACCACAAAAACCAAGCTTTCTGATTTTGAGTTTGAGGGAGACTTGTATAAAATCAAGACTTACGATGAAATTACAAAGCTTGAAAAGAATGGAATGTTTGTTTATGAATCTGTTCCTGGAACCAGCGTTTTTAATTTTAAGCAGACAGAGGAGGAAACCACATTTACCGTAGAGGGAAAAGAGGATGCACAGATTACTCTGGAGCTGGAGCCTGAGCAGGAGTTTGAGACCTTTGTGAATGGAGAAAGCATGGGTATTATGAAAACCAATCTTGGCGGTAAGCTTATGCTGAGTGCTTCCCTGGAGGAGAATACAGCTGTTATCATGAAGGTAGTTAAAGTAAATGGCTAAAGTAAAGCAGATATTTTTTTGCAGGGAGTGCGGGTACGAATCCAGTAAGTGGCTGGGACAGTGCCCGGGCTGCCGGCAGTGGGATACTTTTGTGGAGGAGCCAGTGTCAGCGAGGACAGGAAGCTCAGCAAAAAATGGAATGACAAAAAATGGAATTTCAGCCGGAGGTCGCAGGCCGGAGCCTTTGTCCAATGTGGATATGAAGGAAAGTCCGCGGATGCTTACCGGAATCGGTGAGCTTGACCGGGTACTGGGCGGTGGTATTGTTGTAGGTGGTCTGGTGCTGGTAGGAGGAGATCCGGGAATTGGAAAATCTACACTTCTTTTACAGATGTGCAGACAGCTTGCTGCTAACCAGATAAAAGTATTATATATCTCAGGAGAAGAGTCTCTACAGCAGATTAAAATGCGTGCGGAGCGTTTAGGGGGCTTTAGCGGCGAACTTTTTTTATTTAGTGAAACGAATCTTGATATTATTGAAGAGACGATTAAAGAGCAAAAGCCTTCTGTAGTAATTATAGACTCGATTCAGACCATGTTCCGTGAGGATATTTCATCTGCACCGGGAAGTGTAAGTCAGGTACGGGAAACTACAGCGACCCTGTTGCAGCTGTCTAAAAATTTTGGGATTTCTATTTTCATTGTTGGTCATGTAACTAAGGAAGGTACTGTGGCGGGGCCGAGAGTACTGGAGCATATGGTTGATACTGTACTGTATTTTGAAGGCGATAGCGGAGCTGTATACCGAATACTTCGGGCAGTGAAAAACCGTTTTGGTTCTACCAATGAAATCGGAGTTTTTGAAATGAAAGGGAATGGACTCTGGGAGGTCACAAATCCTTCAGAGTATATGCTTCAGGGAAGACCGGAAAAGGAAGCCGGCTCCGTGATTTCCTGCTCTGTCGAAGGAACTCGGCCGATTTTAATAGAGGTACAGGCACTTATCTGCCGGACCAGCTTCAACTTTCCAAGGAGAACTGCTGCCGGAGCAGATTATAATCGTGTAAATCTTTTGATGGCAGTAGTTGAAAAACGTCTGGGAATATCTATGGGAGACTGTGATGCCTATATTAATGTTGCCGGTGGTATGCGGATTAATGAGCCTGCCCTTGATTTGGCTTTGATTGCAGCGATTATTTCCAGTTATCGGAACCAGCCTCTTGGCAATCATGTGATTGCTTTTGGCGAGGTTGGACTGACCGGTGAGGTAAGGGCAGTAAGCCAGGCAGAGCAGCGGGTAGCCGAGGCAGCGAAGCTGGGCTATGAAACCTGTATTCTTCCAGCGGTTAATGCTGCATCTCTGGAAAAGGATTGGCATGGGAAAATCCAGCTGGCTGGTATAAGGAACATAAGAGAACTGCTTAATTATATTTAAGAGAGGGGATACAGATGTCGCAGGAATTAAAAGAAAGTACGCAAAAGACCCTGGAACGGTTTCGTAGGGAGCAGGAGCAGCTTGAGAAGCTCGCTTTTGATACCTTGAACCTTTCGGATACTATATGCAATACTGTGAAAAGGGCGATAGCCTTTCTTGAACAGGAAGAAAAAGAAAAGGCACTCCTGGATACCAGGGAATGCCTTATGTCGGTACTGGAACAGGCTGCTATATTAAATGAAACCAGTCACATCAGTGAAGCAGCCTTTGCAGACCAGATTCAGAATCTGGAGGCCATTCAGATGGCAGTTGATTTTCTATGCTGTGAATGGGAGAATTAGGCTATTATAAAAGGCTTGCCAGCAGCTGTTGGGTTGTAGGATAATAAAGAGATGGAAGCTGCTGATTTCTGGAACCATAGTTTTTTAAAGCAAATAAAGCACAAATATCTTCATATGTCTGGCGGGAATATTTACATTGGAATATTCTCGCTATTTTATTGAAGGAAATTGGCGGAATACTATAACCCCAGGACGAAATGCCATCTAAGGCCTCCAGGCGGTTCAAAGAGGACGGAGTAATGGTATAGGATTTTCCATTGTCCCTATTGGTAGCAGTTAAAATAACAAACTGTGTTTCCGGATCCAAATGGAAGGAAAGCTCGCAAAGCTGAGAGGAATCGTCACGAATACCCAAATCCTTTAAGATATTCAGCTTGATGTGAATAGAATCTAATTCATCCAGGCGAACGGTGGATAAATCATCATGCCGGATAATGCGAATTAGTTTGTCAATACTGTCCTGGTTTAAAACGTCGCTATCAAACTCTTCCCTGCTTTTTGATAGAAAGTCTACCAGAGTATCAATTTCCTGCTGGTTTAATAAAGAAAAATTAGTATCATTCATAAAAATGCCTCCTATTTTGTAAATTTAGCAAATTCTTCAAAAGAAGAAATATCAACAGGTTTAGAATAGTAGTAGCCCTGGGCAACAGAGCAACCGGAAGCAAAAAGAAAATCAGCCTGCTCACCGGTTTCCACGCCTTCCGCAACAATCTGCATCTTTAACTGTCTGAGCATAGAAATCGTATTGCGGATGATAACACGGCCATTTTCCGAAGAAGTACTTTCATTTAAGAACTCCCGGTCAATTTTAATAACATCTACCGGGCTGTTTTTTAACATATTAAGAGAGGAGTAGCCTGAACCAAAATCATCCATGGATAATGTAAAGCCCTGCTTTCTAAGCTGCTCCATAATCTGATATAAAGTGTCCAGATTACTTACAAAAGCACTTTCTGTAAATTCAAGCTCCAGCATCTCTAAAGGAATATCATATTTATGTACAAGGTTTGTAATCTTATCACAAAGCTCCGGAACAAAAATATGTACCCTGGAAATATTAACGGAAATAGGAATCAAAGGGTAGCCTCGATCCTTCCAGCTGCGAATGACCTTACAGGCTTCTTCCCAGACATATTCATCAAGCTTAACAATAAAACCATTTTTTTCAAAAAGAGGAATGAACAAATCCGGATGAATAATGCCCTTCTCAGGATGAAACCAGCGAACCAGGGCTTCAGCACCAACAACTTCGGAGGTACCAATATTACATTTTGGCTGCAAATAAATGGAAAACTGTCCATTTTCAAGAGCACCAGCCATTTCATTTTCGATACGGCTTTCTATCAAAAGCTGTTCACGCATTGCATTGTTGTAGAATGCATAATTGGTCAGATTGCTTCCTTTGACTGTACTTAATGCCATACCTGACCAGTCTAGTAAGGTGCTCAAAGAGGTTTCTGAATCGGCCAGGCAGACTCCAAAATATGGTGTCAGGTTAAAATTAATCGGAAAAGCTTCTACATGATAGGTAATCCGGTGAATCAGATCCAAAATCTCATCCTCTGAACTATGTTTTGTGCAGATGCAGAAAACATCACCCATAAGGCGGCCATATCCATCTTCTGAGGAAACTTGGTCATGGAGAAAAGAAGCAATAAAGCGAAGCAACTCGTCGCCCCTGCTAGAGCCAAACATATCATTGACCATCTTAAAACGGGCGATATCAAAGCGAATCAAAGCGTATTGACAGTCAGGATTTGAACTAATCAGATGCTTTGCCCGGGAGGAAAATGCAAATTCATTATAGATACCGGTCAAAGGGTCAAAAATAGCACGGCTTTGCAGGGTCTGAATGGTTGTATCCGTAGCCTCTGCCAGCTGTCCCACCTCGTCCTTAGAAGCAGAAGCCAGGTGTACCGAATAATTTCCCTTAGCAAGCTCCTTTGTGGCAATGGTAATCTTCTCTAAAGGCTGGGTTATCAGCCTGGAAATTGTCGAGATAATAATGGTGAATAGCAATATGCTTAAAATAAAAATAGCAATAATCTGTAAAATTAGAGGAAGAATCCTCGTTATGACATAGGAACGCTCGGCTACAGCTACCATAATCCAGTCTGTACCACGTACTGCAGTGGCATATCCTAAATAATGATTTTTATCCTTTTCATAACGGAAAAGGCCGTAAATTTCATTATCTGTGTCAGAGCCTTCTAGACGTTGTACCAGACCATTTGCTTCCGGTGCCGGCTGCAAAAGAAGCTCCTTGTTTGGATTTGAGACAAAATTTTTATTGGAATCAATCACCATGGTAACAGAATTAATTTCTGTGGTACTGGACTCAACAATATCGTGAATAGAACTAAGACGAAGGTTTAGTGCTAAAACACCAAGGGTTCTTTGGCTGACAGTATCTGTGATCGGAATAACAACAGCAGCAACCGGCTCATCATTGTACAGGCTGATAAAGGGATCAGAAATAAATGCCTTTTTGCTGGTCAAAGCCTCATCGTACCATGGACGTTCAGAAATATGCCACTGGGTTCCACTTCTAGCCCAGTCGGAGGCTGTATTGCCAAGACCGATTCCACTGTCAAAATCAGCAATCCATACCATATTGATACTTTCTGAATCAACAGAATAAATATTATCCAGCATATCTATAAGCTGATAATAGTAAGGATTTGTTTTAGGATTATTGCCGAAGGTAAGTGTCTTCATATAACGCTCCAAAGTATAGGAGGCACTTTCGCTGGAAACGGTTACCATATATTTTGAAAAATAGGAAGAAAGACGGTCACAACTAGAGGTTGCTTCCGTACGTAGCTGCTGCAAGGATAACTGTGTCATAGCATTGGTAATAGCCCAGATACTAGTACTTGCAACCAGAATAAGAATAACAAGCATCGGTGTAATGGTGCAAATCAGAAGCTTGGTATTTAACTTTTTAATATTATTGAAGTAGCGTTTAATCATAGGTATGAAATCCTTTCCAATAGGTATCTATATTTTACCACTATTTTGGAATTTGGTAAATAAAAAGTTGCAGTTATGGTTGCGAAAAAGGAAATTAATAATTATAATAACAGATAGGAAGATAAGATGAGGAAAAGGAAATGGGAACAATAACGATTAAGGATATCGCTAATATTTGTGGTGTAGGAGTTACGACAGTATCTAGGGCAATTAACAACCACCCGGATATTAACAGAGAAACAAAGGATAAAATTATGGCAGTGATTGAGGAATATAATTATGTGCCTAACAACAGTGCCAGGAATCTCAAACGGCAGGAGTCCAATACAATTGCTGTATTAATCAAGGGTATTAATAACCCGTTTTTCAGTCCGATGATAACAGTATTTGAGCAGGCTGTGCAGGAAAAAAAATTTACCTTTTTCCTGCAGCGTGTCGAAGAGGGGCAGGACGAAGTTGATGTAGCAATTGCTTTGGCAAAGGAAAAGCGTCTGAAGGGAATTATTTTTCTGGGAGGCTATTTTTCTCATGCTCGTGGGAAGCTGGAGCAGCTGACTGTACCCTTTGTTCTGAGCACCATCAGCCTGCAAAGTAGTGAGGATACCATGGAGTATGCTTCTGTATCGGTAGATGACCGCCTGGAGAGCTACAGGATGGTGGATTATCTGATTAAGCAGGGACACGAAAAAATTGCAATTATCTGTGCTCCGGCTGTGGATGAAAGTGTTGGAGCCTTGCGTTTAGAGGGTTATCGACAGGCCTTTTTGGACAATCATCTGCCAGTTTGTGAGGAACTGATTTTCGTCGGTGATTCTATGAAGGACCGCTATTCCATGGCAAATGGTTATGCAGTTATGAAGGATATTTTACAGTCAGGAAAAGAATTCAGTGCAGTATATGCGATTGCAGACAGCCTGGCTATCGGTGCCTGTAAGGCCATACTGGAGAGTGGAAAGACAATACCAGGAGACTACTCTGTAGCTGGCTATGATGGAATTGAGTTCGGAAGTTATTATAATCCTTCCATTACGACAATCCGCCAGCCTGTTGAAAAGATTGCAGAGGAGACAGTAAGGATTTTGTTTGACCTGATGGAAGGGAAGGAAACCAAAAAGCATTGCATTTTCCCAGGTGAGCTTTTGGCAAGAGGATCTACAAGAAAATTATAAATTAACATAAAGGAGAGCATGTATGGAACTTTTAAAGGAACGTATCCGAAAGGATGGAAAGGTAAAGGAAGGAAATGTACTGAAGGTAGACAGCTTTTTAAATCACCAGATGGATGTAAAGCTTTTTATTGAGTTTGGAAAAGAGTTTAAGAAGCGTTTTGCAGATTGTGATATAAATAAAATACTGACAATCGAAGCATCCGGTATCGGGGTGGCATGTATCGTAGCCCAGTATTTTGATGTACCGGTCGTATTTGCAAAAAAGAACCAAACCAAGAATATCGCAGGCGACACCTACACCAGCCGTGTAGAATCCTTCACTCATGGAAAAGTCTATGATATCCTTGTATCCAAGGAATATCTTCGTCCGGAGGATAAGGTGCTTTTAATTGATGACTTCCTGGCAAATGGAGCGGCTCTGTTAGGCTTATCCAAGCTTGTTAAGGATTCCGGTGCGACTTTAGTAGGAGCTGGTATCGTTATTGAAAAGGGCTTCCAGGATGGAGGAAAAATCGTAAGAGAGTCTGGTGTCCGTGTAGAGTCCCTGGCGATTGTAGATGCGATGGACGAGAAGACTGGAACTGTTGTTTTTAGGGAGTAAATTTTGGTTTAACGCATTAAAATAATTTGATATTGTAACTTCTTTTATACAGCAGACAGGTTCTGCAAAGTTTTGCTTGCGATAGCTCGCTCCTTCTC
>NZ_LNAM01000058.1 GCF_001461035.1 Acetivibrio ethanolgignens
AATTCCCCTCATGAATGAGGGGCTAGGGGAGTTGATGTGTCGAAGACACTTTTTTATTGACATAGATAATAAAAAATGTTAAAATAAGATAAATAATACGAAAATTTACGAAAATATGAGAGGAGAACATCATGGGTTCTTTTAAGAAAAATGTAGAAACACTATTAAGCTTAAGCTATGGAACAACGGTAAAGGAAGCAACAACACAGCAGCTTTATGAAGCTGTTTCTAAGGCTGCTATGCAGTCCTTGGGAAAGGATTGGGGACTTCAGGCGGAAGAAAAAAAGGTATGCTATTTATCTGCCGAGTTTTTGATTGGCCGCTTAGTCTACAGTAATCTTTTAAATCTTGGTTTATTAAACCAGTTTACTGAGCTGATGAATGAAAATGGAAGAGATATCCGTGTATTTGAAGATGTCGAGGATGCAGCTCTGGGAAATGGTGGCTTGGGACGTCTGGCAGCCTGTTTTTTGGATTCTGCTGCAACGGTTGGAATCCGTCTTAATGGTTATGGACTTCGTTATAAATATGGCTTGTTTAAGCAGTATTTTGAGGACGGCTTCCAGAAGGAGGAGGCTGACAACTGGATGTCCTGGGGCGACCCGTGGTCTGTTCGCCAAGAAGAGGATAAGGTTTTAGTAACCTTTAAGAACCAGCAGGTTTATGCAGTGCCATATGATATTCCGGTTATCGGCTATGGAAAAAAGACAGTAAATACCCTTCGCTTATGGCAGTCGGAAGCTGTATGCGATTTTGATTTTGAGCTCTTTAACGACCAGAAGTATGATAAGGCAGTGAAGGAGAAAAATGATGCAGAGGCGATAGTAGATGTTCTCTATCCGAACGATAATACCGATACCGGAAAGAAGCTTCGCTTAAAGCAGCAATATTTCTTCTCCAGTGCTTCCCTGCAGGACATGGTACGCAAATATAAGGAAAAACATGGAGATGATTTTAGCAGCTTTTCCAAGGAATATGCAATCCAGCTGAATGATACCCATCCGGTTGTTGCGATACCGGAGCTGCTCCGGATTCTTATGGAGGAAGAGGGGCTGCGTTTTGCCAAGGCCTTCAAAATTGCCAGAGAGACCTTTGCCTATACAAATCATACGGTTATGGCAGAAGCCCTGGAAAAATGGAGTGTATCACTTTTTAAGGCTGTGATTCCAAAGGTATATAAATATGTCGTTATGCTGCAAAAGGCTTTGCTAAAGGAATTAAAAGCACTGGGTATTCCCAAGGAGGAACAGAGGCAGTATGATATTATAGATGAGAACCATATGATTCATATGGCAAGACTGGCTATTTTTGCGACCCATTCTACCAACGGTGTAGCAGCGATTCATACAGAAATTCTAAAAAAGGATGCTTTGAAGGAATGGTATGGTATTTATCCAGGGCGGTTTAATAATAAAACTAACGGAATTACCCAGAGAAGATGGCTTGCCCTGGCCAATATGGAGCTTTCCGGTTTTATTACTGAAAAAATTGGAAATGGCTGGATTACCAGCCTAGGTAAGCTAAAGGAGCTGGAAGCCTATGCAGAGGACTCTTCCGTAATTCGGGAGTTTGATGCAATTAAAAAAATTAAAAAGCAGCAGTTGGCGGATTACATTGAGAAAAAAGAGGGAATTACTATCGAACCATCCTTTATTTTTGACATTCAGGTAAAACGGCTTCACGAGTATAAGAGACAGCTTTTAAATGCCTTTTCCATTCTTGATATTTACTATGGAATTAAGGAAGGAGGAATTAAGGACTTTACACCGACCTGCTTTATCTTCGGTGCCAAGGCTGCTCCTGGATACTTCCGTGCCAAAGGTATTATTAAGTACATCAATGAAATTGCTAAAATGATAAATGCAGATGAGGAAGTAAAGGATAAACTGAAGGTAGTTTTTGTATCCAACTACAATGTTTCTTATGCAGAAAAGCTGACTCCGGCAGCAGATTTTTCTGAGCAGATTTCTACAGCGGGAACGGAAGCCTCTGGTACAGGTAATATGAAATTTATGCTGAATGGAGCCGTAACTCTTGGAACCTATGACGGAGCAAATGTGGAAATCGTAGAACAGGCTGGTGAAGAAAACAATTATATTTTTGGAGCCAGAGTAGAGGATATCGAAGCTATTAAGGATACCTATTCTTCTAAGAAGCTGTATGAGGAAAATCCACGGATTAAGCGGGTTGTAGACACTCTTGTGGATGGAACCTTTGATGACGGCGGCACAGGTATGTTTGAGGAGCTTTACACCTCCCTTTTAGAGGGGGCAAGCTGGCATAAGCCAGACCACTATTATCTGCTCTTAGATCTGCTTCCTTATGTAGAAAAGAAGCTGGAAGGAAACCGTGACTATAAGGATATGATATCCTTCC
>NZ_LNAM01000059.1 GCF_001461035.1 Acetivibrio ethanolgignens
CCAGATACCGCAGATCTCTTTTCACATAACCGAGCTGTCTGCGGAGTGTGCTGCGGATTTTCTTTGCCGTGTGTTTTCTGCTTTTGGCAAACGCAAGATATTCTTTCCTGGCACGTTTGCGGTAGCGTCTGGGCAGCCTCAGACCATAGGCTTTGCAAAATCGGTAAATGATGGTTTCCAGCTTTTCTCTTGCTTCGTTCAGAAGTGAGATATCCTGCGGATAACGGATATTTGTAGGTGCACAGGTTGCATCTATGGTCAACGTTCCTTTGTTTGTCTCTTCTTTTGCAGTATTGTCATCACTGGATTTTCCTGCAGATGGAGGCATATGGTTATCTTTGTCATCCTCCTTATGAGCAAGAAGATAATCGTTTACTTCCATCAACATTTCTGCTGAAATGCGCTTGCGGAAGAGAACCAGCGTACTTGCATCAAACGGGGCTTCTTCCTGAAACCCGGGAAGTCCAATAAAGTATTGCAGATACGGATTCTCTGCAATCTGTTCCACGAGCTCACGGTCAGAATACTGGAACTTGGTCTGGATGATCAGAGCTCCTAATGCCATACGAAGAGGCTTGGCAACATTACCCGTGTCACTGGGGAACAGCTTAGCATATTTTACTTCAAATTCATCCCATGGGATTCGGTCAGCCAGTTTGATCCAGCGGTTATCCGGATTCATGTGGAGTCCCATAGGCTGGTTAAAATCGAGGAATGAGTGCTGTAACTTGTCGATTGGTTTGTACATTGATTTAGCTCCTTTATCCTTAAAATATGCAGGAAAACTGCAAGAAAAACGATTTGATTTTATCAAAACCCTTGCAAATATTGTACCAAGTCTCTAGTGCGACGGCTAGCCCTAAGTACGTGAAACCACTACTTTTTAGAATTATAATAGCAGTTTTTGTTTTTATGTTGTATTGTTAAGTTACCACACTAAAACAAACACATAACAACAAGAACTGCTATGCTTATTCTATCATGTATTCTGCCGGTCTTCGTATTGGTGAAGTGTGTAACCTTCGCTACGAAGATATTTCCCGAAAAAAATATGCGCATTCATGTTACTCATGGTAAAAATCGTAGTGATCGCTATGCCATCCTTTCCAAGTATGCTTTGGATATCATGACTGATTACTGGTTTGCATATGGTAAACCCACTGGATATCTGTTTCCTAAACAGCATAATCCTGATAAACCGATTGACACTTTTTATCTTTCAAGAAACATCCACAAACACGAGGAAGTACTCGGCTGGCCTAAGCGAATTACCTGTCATTCCTTTCGTCATGCGAAATAACGTTCCATCGGGGCATTGTCGTATGGATATCCTGCCTTGCTCATGCTCTGTGTTACATGAACTGATTCACAGAATTCAACAAATGCTTTTGAAGTGAACTGTGATCCTTGATCACTATGGAGAATCAGTTCACCCTTTATTTTAGGCTGTGAGTCCAATGCTTTCTGTAAAGTATGTATGGCAAGATCGCTGGTAATGTTGCGATCTGTAACGCTTGCAATAACGCTTCGGTCGTGCAGGTCTATGATTGTGCAATTGTAGCGTACATCATGATTTGCCAGAAAGAGATATGTGAAATCAGTGCACCATTTCCGGTTGATTTCGTCCGCAGTGAAATCCTGTTTAAGCTTATTCTCAAATACTTTATGAGATTTTCCATGTTCATATCCCGGCTTTTTCGGGCGCACAATCGAACGGAGTCCCAGCTCCGTATTCATATATTTATGTACCGTTGTTGGACTGTAAAAATAGCCTTTACGCTCCAGATAAACTTTCATACTCCGATATCCATCAACTCCATTGTGTGCGTGATAGATTTCCTGAATCTGTGCCTGTACTTCAGTTTTACGGGCATAGTAATCTGCCTTCCGGTGTTTCCGGTAGTTGTAGTATGCGTTTGGACAAATTTTAAGCCGCCGAAGGAGCCAGCGCAGACCAAACAGCTCATGATACTGCTCAATAAACCGATAAGCCTCTAATCGATTTCCTTCGCAAAGAATGCCGCCGCTTTTTTTAGAAACAGATTCTCCTTTTTTGCTTCTTCCAGTTCTTTGCGCAACCGGAGATTCTCCTTCATAAGTTCCATTTCATTTGGTGCATCTGGATTTTCGAGGGCTTTTATTTGGCATTCTTTACTAAATTCGCTGCACCACTTGGAAATACTGGCTTTAGATACTCCATACTCAGCAGTGATGCTTTTGTAAGTACGTCCTTCTTCCTCATGGAGGCGGACAATCTTCTTTTTAAATTCTGGTGTGTAACTTTGTGGCATAATGAGTACCTCTTTTCTTGTTAGATTTATTATATCTTATTAGCCAC
>NZ_LNAM01000060.1 GCF_001461035.1 Acetivibrio ethanolgignens
TAGCATTTGTACATTTTTATTTTGGATTTTTTGTACATATATATTGTACCATTTATATGTGAGGACTGCGGTGCCATACAGATCCATTACAATTCCTGCCGTAACCGTTGCTGTCCCATGTGTCAGGCTGTTCCGAAAGAAATGTGGATGGATGCCCGCAGGGAGGATGTCCTTGATGCGCCTTATTTCCATCTGGTTTTTACTGTTCCTGATATTTTAAACCCTGTCATTTACAGCAACCAAAAGCTTCTTTATGATGCCTTATGCCATGCAGCTTCTTCGACTATCAGCGAGCTGGCTTCCGACCCAAAACATCTCGGCGCAAAGGTGGGGTACATCTGCATTTTACATACATGGGATTCTGAAATGAACTTTCATCCTCACATCCATACCATCCTGCTGGGTGGAGGGCTAACTTCCAACAACCAGTGGAAGGACAATGGTGAAAATTTCTTCCTTCCAATCCGGGTCATCTCCAAAGTGTTCCGCGGAAAATATCTGGAGGAGCTAAAGAGGCTGTGGGAAGAGGATAAACTGGTATTTCATGGTACTGCAGAAAAGTTCCGTAACCATTATACATTCAATGGTGCCCAATCAGTAATTAAATACCTTGGTAGGTATACTCACCGCATTGCCATCAGTAATCACCGCATCGTCCGTATGGATAATGATGCCGTTACATTCTCAGTAAAGGATTACTGTAATGAGGGGCAGTGGAAGGAAGTGACCATTTCAGGTGCGGAGTTTATCCGGCGGTTTCCCATGCATGTACCACCAAGGCGTTTTGTACGTATCCGACACTATGGGTTGTTATGTTCACGTACCAAAAATCAGAAGCTCACTCTTCGCAGAAATCTCCTTGGCTGCCAGAAGTACATTTCCAGGCTTCGTGATATGGAAATGCCAGAAGTGCTTGAACAGCTTTATGGTGTCAAAGTATGTGTGTGTAAAGCATGTAGTGGGCATCTCGGAAAGTCACAGATGAGAATGCCACTGCGCTGCTAAAGAGCAACATCTCATACTTTTAAAAGCCTCAGTTTCTGAGGTTTTATCGTCATGCCCATTTGCCTGTTTTTCATGAAATGCTGTAGCTTTCATACCGAAAATCATATATAATCATGGACAGGAACAAAGAATTGAAAGTCCATAGGTTGCGGTTGCCTGGACCCTCACTTTGTTCAATTAGGTCAAATCGAAAATGGTGTAAACGAAAGGGCAGCTCCCTGCAATGTCAAAGCTGCTTTTTCGTTTACACCATCATCGATTGTAACCTAAAGAATTTATTGCTCAGTTTCGTAAATGATATTGCCTGAATGATAAATTGTTAGCGTTAGTTCAATGAAATCATCCTTTTCAGGCAAAATTAAATAGCCATTATAAACCACAGAATTATATCCATAGCTTTCATCAACCACTTCAAAAGAGAAATTTGTATATTCCCTAAGGAAATCTAACAAAGCAAGCTTTTTTCCATTGAATGCTCCAAAGTTACCATTATCACTTAATAAATAAGCAAAGCAAAAATCATAATCTACTTCTTCAATAGAAATATTACCATTTACTTGTTGGTAAGGTTCTGTACATGCTACATACCCATTTTCAAAGTATAACTTTAATGACTTCTCCATGCTTTCTATTTTACATATTCTCATATCATGAAGGCTATATGGAACATCTGCCTTATATTTGTATAATGTAATCATCATTTACCCTCCACAAATCGTTATTTTCTTGTTCTTTCATAATCTGCTACTCTTGGAAATTCCTTTCCATTTCTGAATGCATAATATTTTCTTAATGCATTTTGCCCAGGTGTATGTGCTGGGTCATCAACCTTTTGTAACTCAATGATTGCCCTATACATTTCTTCATCATCAGCAACTATAACATCAAGGTCTTTACCAATAATATCCATAACATCGTTGGCTTTGCTCTTTCGGGTATTTATTCCATTTAGAGATAATCCTTGACTCTCAAGAAATCTTACATATCCTTCCTCATCCATTATATCTGCCTCCTTTTACTTGATACCCTTATTCTAGCATAAAATTTTGCAGCCATCGTATGATTTTACAAAATCATACACAGTTGCAATCAGACACCAACAGTCCTCTCGTATCATACACACTTTCAGAAGTGTCATTTCCACATTGATTTTGATTTATCTGCCTTGATATTTCCGGCAGGGTCAGTACGAATGTATATATTATCCATATTCCATCGAAGGACGGTATGCCCTCCGTGTGCAATCCTCTGCTCAAGTGTCACGCGTCAAATTATAATTCTCTCCTGTCGCAATCCTGCCGCAGATTAAATCCTAC
>NZ_LNAM01000061.1 GCF_001461035.1 Acetivibrio ethanolgignens
CAGAAAACGAGGTAAAAGTCAGTAAAATTAAGTGTTTTAGTTTAATCAGCAGACACTATTTATATTATCTCCTACTGAAATTCCTTTATATGTTTCTATGGTTTTATCAGTAACTGATATACAGCGAATTATTCCGTTTGCGTCAAATAATATATTATTCTTAAACTCACTAGAAATGCTGTTTTTTGTGTCGTAATAAGATAGATTCGTGTTGTTAAACAATATTTCATACGGAGTATTTATTGTAACTTCTTGTGATTTAGTTTCAGAACAACCTGTAAGTGAAAACAATAACAAAATAAAAAGTAAAAGTAATTTTTTCATAAATACCTCATTGATATAAATTGTTGAATGATAAAAGTATACCACAATACTTTTTATATGGCAACTCCACATTGTCATTAAAGAGCATCTCCACAATGCTCGCATAAGCACAAGTATTCTCCACAAATACTTGAATGATGAATCCACAATGCTCAGGTAAATACCCGTGACTGGACTTTCACCAGTAAGATTAGTGCCATGCTCGGCACACTAGATTAAAGCCACTGTACCTTCGTATAATGGCTTTTGTGATTGAAAGGATAATAATTATGTATATAAAAAATAAAAAATTTAAACAAGGTTTATTGATATTTAGTAGCACATTTATTGGATTTTGGGGTGGCAAATTATTACTTATCTTATTAGGGATAATATAAAATCATAAATATCTTTAAAATGCTCTATACCCAACAAAAGAATTCCAGTAAAAATACTCCAAAACACTGTATTTCTAGTTGAATGCTTATTTTCATCTTCCAAAACACTATTTATTTTTTGTAATTCTTGATTGACAGATTTCAAACGCTCTAACTCATCATTCTGAGAATCAACGACCTTTAACAATGTATCGAGTTGGGCGTTTGTTTTCATACTTTCATAATGAATAGAATGAGCTGTTTGATTATTTTCTTCTAGCAACTTATCTGTTTTCTCATTAGGGTTTTTAATTATAAAATCCGTTTTCTGTGGCTTGTAAACATTCTGTATAATGTTCTGTTGCATCATTTGTTCTAATTGCTTTTGAACAACAGGGTCATTTAATGCTATAGCTTTGTTTCCTAAAAGTATATTGTCATTTACTTTTGTTAAAATTGGTGTATCGTCATCCATATTTTATCTCCTGATTAGGTATTGTATAAATTTCTTTATATTCAGAGAAGTTTATAGAGTATCTAATACTCTACTGTTACTCGTTAATTTATTATTTTAAAAGAAAGGACGTGGTTTTATGGGCTAATTTATTTTTTGCATGAAATCTTTATTATAAAATATTTCATGTAGTTCATCATATATTTCCGAAACACTCTTATTATCTTCACAATATTCTTGTGTTATTTTAAAGTAGATTTGTTGGAAATCAATAGTCGAATTGTTTTTTGGAACATAATTTCTATTGTATAATTGTTTTTCTAATTTTTTAATATAATTTTGTATTTGATTTGGTGGGAAATAATCACCAACGTTTTTGTCTATAATTGGATCAAATGTTATATATGCCAAATCATTTGATATTCCATAAACACACTTTGCATATGATAATTCATTATATAATGCATTATATTTTTTAGGAAACTGTATTTGAGTGAACTTTGTGTATAATTTTATTATATTTGTAACATATTCGCTTGAATCATTTAATTGAGAATCATTTTGTTTGTAAAAATTATCGCTACAAGCACTAATTTCATCAATAATGCTTTGATATTCTTTTATAGAATTTTCATATTGTTCCAATTCATTATCTGATAGTTTATATTTATTTATTTCTGATAAATATAATACTGACAAAGCAATAATTGCACAACCTAAGATACCTAAAAAAAACCAATAAGTATTTTTCTTTTTCATTTATACAAACCACCTTTATAGATAATCTAATTTATGTTTTATTTTATCACAGTTAATAATAATAGGCAACTCCACATTGCCTTTCACAAGCATCTCCACAATGCTTGAATAAGTGTATCCACAACACTTAAAAGCGGAATCCACAACCGCAATTATAATAGTACGATATTTAAAACAATAAACAGTTCTGTAGATAAGACAAGACAAACTTTAGCATTATTTAATAAAGATTGGGATACATATAAACGAAATTGGGAAAATGCAAATGGTGTTGGCGGTAAACTTAAATCAATTATATCATCAAATGATGTTAATTGCATCAAAGCATTTAATACACAGATATCAAATGTAAGTGCTTCAAAACACAGCGTTACTGACAAACAACTGTCATTCTGCTATGATATC
>NZ_LNAM01000062.1 GCF_001461035.1 Acetivibrio ethanolgignens
TATAGAAACTTGTAAACTAAGTAGTCTTGATTGACTACACCATTATTATACTAGGAGGTGGGAATATGGCTCAGATTACTTGTCAAAATCTCTCTGTCGGCTACGAAACCAAGGCCGTTTTGCAAAACCTGAACTTTGAGGTCTTCGGGGGCAACTATCTTTGCATTGTGGGTGAAAATGGCTCCGGCAAGAGTACACTAATGAAAACGATTCTCGGCTTGCAGCCGCCCCTTAAGGGCAGAATTTTGACAGGCGACGGGCTGAGAAAAAACGAGATCGGTTATCTGCCACAGCAGACTATTGTACAAAAAGACTTCCCGGCATCTGTGAGAGAAATCGTTCTCTCAGGATGCCAGGGGCGTTGCTGCAGCCGTCCCTTTTATAGAAGAGAGGAAAAGCAGCTTGCGGCGGAGGCTATGGAGAAGCTGCAGATAGGTTCGCTGTTCAAGTGCTGTTACCGGGAGCTTTCCGGCGGACAGCAGCAACGGGTCTTACTGGCCCGTGCACTGTGTGCCAGCCGAAAAATGCTGTTCTTAGATGAGCCTGTTTCTGGGCTTGATCCCAAGGTAACAGCAGAAATGTACCATTTTATTGGCGAACTCAACCACCGGGACGGTATTAGTGTTCTGATGATTTCTCACGATATCTCGGCGGCTGTTAGGTATGCCAGTCACATTCTGCACATTGGAGATACGGTTTTCTTTGGAACGAAGGAGGAATATCTCCAAAGTCCGCAGGGGCGGCTGTTTGCCGCCGGGGAAGGCGGTGACGCAGAATGAACGCAATATTAGAAAAACTCACCCTTTATTGGACTTACCCCTTTGTCCGATATGCACTGGTCGTTGGTGTTTTAATTTCCCTGTGTTCCTCCTTGCTGGGGGTAACGCTGGTACTAAAGCGGTTTTCATTCATTGGTGACGGTCTTTCTCATGTAGCGTTTGGTGCTATGTCCATTGCCGCTGTACTGGGACTGAAAGATGATATGCCTCTGACGCTGGGTGTCACGGTAATCTGTGCTATTTTGTTACTTCGCACCGGACAGAATACTAAAATTAAGGGTGACGCTGCCATTGCTATGATTTCGGTGGGGGCACTTGCCATTGGCTATCTGCTGATGAACCTGTTTTCCACTTCCACAAATCTGTCCGGCGATGTATGCAGCACACTATTTGGATCAACCTCCATTTTGACACTGACCCAGAGGGAGGTTTGGTTGTGCACTGTGCTGTCAGTGTTCGTGGTAGCGGTGTTTATCCTGTTCTATAACAAAATTTTTGCCGTGACCTTTGATGAAAATTTTGCAAAGGCTGTGGGGACAAAGGCAGAGCTTTACAATCTGCTGCTCGCTGTCACTATCGCTGTTGTCATTGTTCTGGCAATGAATTTGGTGGGGTCACTGCTTATTTCTGCCCTTGTGATATTCCCGGCTCTGTCGGCCATGCGAGTCTATAAAAACTTCCGGGCGGTGACAATTTGCTCAGCGGTGTTGTCCGTATGCTGTGCCGTGCTGGGGATTCTGATTTCCATTCTGGCCGGAACACCTGTCGGCTCGACCGTTGTTTCCATGAATATTGCGGCGTTTATCATTTTTTCGGCGGCAGGTGGTGTGACAGGAGGTATTGGAAAATGAAAATTTATTTGCTGCTGGCAGCACTACTGATGCTTTCGCTCTGTGCCTGCAGTCAGGACAATATAGATGAAACAAAGGAAGTGGCACCCACGGAAGTCGTGAAGCCAATGCAGACGAGCCAGCCCATGGTAGAAGCTGAAACATCAGTTCCTTTCGATACTACCGATTCGCAGCCAATGGACGATTCTGCATCTTCCGATAATTCTGAGATAGATGTTGACTTAACCGCACTCAGCAGTACTATGGTTTATTCTGAAGTCTACAATATGCTTTATCTTGATCCGGACGGCTATATTGGAAAGACAATAAAAATGACAGGTGTCTTTGCAGTTTATCAGATGGTCATAGACGGTATCACACAGGAAGAACCAGTCGCCTATGCCTGCATCATTTCTGATGCAGCTGCCTGCTGTGCCGAAGGCATAGAATTTGTGCTGGAGGGTGACTGTATTTATCCAGACGATTATCCAGAGCTTGGTGCAGAAATCACTGTTTTGGGAAATTTTCAATCTTACGAAGAAAATGGGAGAACATGGTATCGTCTTGTCAACGCAAAAATAGAATAACCAAGATAGCATTCTGGTGATATGTCAAGAACTTTTTGAAAAAGATTTTGATATGTTTTTCAGA
>NZ_LNAM01000063.1 GCF_001461035.1 Acetivibrio ethanolgignens
ATCTCAAGTTTTGAAGCAAAAACGGCGCAACCATTGAAAACACTGGGATGCGCCCTTTTCTCTGCATAGCGTACAGGTATCTTTTTTGGGATATTTGAAAAAAATTTTAATAGCGAAGCAGCCGTTGTATTTGCTGGCGCGTTCTGTACTTATTGTCTAACTCAACATGGAACACTTTCTGGCAGGCAGAAAGCACTTCATCATAATAAGTAAACTGATAGTTATTGGTGTCAAGTGGCACGCAGGTATATTTTTTGAGTGCATTTATGATTTTTCCTACGGGATATTTGTTTTCCAGCTTTGCCTGTAATAATCTAATGAGTACAAGTGCCGTAAAACAGGTTGTAAAGTGTGCATCTATATGATCGTTAGTACGAACAAAAACGGGTCTTGAGTCAAATTCAGTCTTGGATATTTTGAAGGTGTCTTCAGTGCGTATCAGCCCTCTGTAGACCTCTCTCATTTCAATATCTGACATCGTAAGTTCGCTCGTAACGATAGAATAGTAGCCATCATATTTCTTTTCTTCCTCTATTTTTTCTAAATCTAATTCCAGGGCTTTTCCTTCCACAATCTCTCCAGTGCTTTTATCAAAGGCAATGTTCAGAACATAAGAAGCTGATCCGGCTGAAGTGACTTTGTCATATTTCTTTGGATGTTTTATGAGATCTTTTGCTCGTTGGATCATTACTTCTCTGTCCATGCGCTGCTTTTTTGCATATTTTTCTGAATAATAAACCATCTGTTTTTGATCAATGGTAACAGCCTTTTTGGATTTCTTTTTACTTCCGGGTTTGGTCACGTTTACGTGTAAGGTCTTTGGGTGGATACGGGATTTATGCTTAAAAGAAATCTGTTCCCCATTATCATTAGTTATCTTATCTGTAACATATCCCTTTTGGAGAACCCAGCTTTTGAATTCTGCATCAGCCCCCCTTATGGACTGCCCATATACATAACCGTCACGGTAGTTTATTTCTGCTTTATTGTCTCCGTTCAAAAAGTAAATGTTATCAGAAGTATTCAGTCCCCTGTCAGCCACAAAAATAATGTGCCCATCAGAGAATTCGTTTTTTACCCGATTAATGATTGGCCTCATGTGGACTTTTTCGGATTCATTTCCAGGGAAAAGTTCAAAAGCCAGTGGAATCCCGTTTCGATCCATAAGCAGTCCCATTTCTACAATCGGGTCGGGACGATGGTTCTTTTCCGGTCCCCGTTTTCTATACTTTGCAGGAACAGGATTTCCGCCTTTATCAACAGGATTTCCATTATCGTCAAGGGTATCCATGTCAGAACGACCAATGTCAAAGTAATAATTCGTACAGTCAAAGTACGAGACAGACATATCCCTTGTGCATATTTTATCAGAATGGTCATAGATCCACTTCTGCAGAGCCTCATTATTATCACAGATGATATCAAGGGCATGATAAACATCATCAATAGAAAAAGTTCCAAAATCCTCAAAGTAAAAATCCTTCTGGTCAAAAGTCCCCTTTTTTGAAGCCGGATTAAGAATGCGGGAAAACACGAGCAGCCGGAAGATCTGATCCACACTGTATTCGATGGAAAGATTTCTGGTTTTCCAGTTCCAGAACTTATCTATCTCTAATTGTTTATATAAATCCTTAAGAATGCCATAACCTACATTTTTGATATCATTGGTCTGATGGGACATTTTAGCATTGCTTTCGATGGATATACTAACGGATTTGCTCTTTTTCTTTTCATCAGTCATTTCCCTGGCCTTTTGGGTAAAGAAAGCAATAGGGTCGTCATATTTCTGTTTTAGCGCCTCTAAATACCCTAAACTTTCAACCGTTCTTGTCCGGCTTTGCTTTGATGAACTATCGTAGTAACTTTCCTGAATTGCAAGATAAATTCCCTGCGGTCTTTTGATTTTACGTAAATACATCGTTATACTCCCATAAATGAATCTAAATGATAAATTCGGATTAATGCTTCAGTAACGCTGGTCGGGTCTCTGCCATCCATATCAAATTTGTGTTTAATGGCTGAATAAACAGAACCATACCATCCAAGATCTTCCCGTATATCATTCAAATAGTGTTCTTTGTATCTGTTTTTATACTCATCGTCTGTGTAGA
>NZ_LNAM01000064.1 GCF_001461035.1 Acetivibrio ethanolgignens
TTTTCAAGGTACTATAGGAGAAGGGACAAATCTATTTATGGTTTTGACCTCAATATCATCTAATATAACTATTGGTGCATCATAGATCAATGCTCTAGCAATTGCAATTCTTTGCTTTTGCCCTCCTGAAAGTTTTGCCCCCCCCTCTCTCCTATAACAGTATCATAGCCATTATCAAAAGTCTTCACAAATTCATCAATCCCTAACTCTTCACATAATTTTTCTATATTTTTATTATCACTTGAATTCCCCATAGTTATATTTTCCCAAATACTTGTGTTGCACAAAAAGATATCTTGTGTTACATTGATAATATTTTTTCTCAAATTATAGAGATTGTAATTTTTTATATTTTCTCCATTTATCATAATGCTTCCTTTTGAGATATCCCATAGTCTTAATAATAATTTGGTAACCGTTGATTTCCCACAACCGCTCTCTCCTACTAAAGCAATCATTTGTCCTGAATTTGCTTTCAAACTAAAATTGTCTAGAATTAGTTCTCCTTCCATATAATTAAACGAAATATTCTCAAAATCTATTGTAATTTTTTCTGTATCTTCTATTTTCACTCCATAATTGTCCTGTTTAATTAAAATCGTATAATCTTCAAATTTGATGCTTTTATTGTAATTTTTTTTAATTACAAAAGGATTACAAGATATAATTTTATCATTACAAAATTGTAATCTTCTCTTTTCCTACTAAGATCAATACTACAATATTCACTTCTTCAAATTTTAATGTTTCTGTCAAAATTTGAATTATTTCATATACGAACTCTTCGTTTAGCTACTAATCACATTTAGCAAATTTTATCATATATTCGAATATGACCTCGGAAGCCTTATCGTTATATGTATTTATGCTGTTTTTTGTATCCATACCGATGCAAAAATATGACGTTCTTTATAAAGTTTCAAAAACCTTATTTTGAAAATAAAATATAACTGATAAAAAATGAGTATGTTGTGTACCTATCAGCTAAAGTATATGCAGAAATTAGTTTTCAGAAAATTTCAGAAATCACTTAAAAATATCCATCAAGGAGTTTTTATTCCAAGATGGATGTTTTTTATGCGTGTACCCTGAGTACAGACATTTCTAACTTGCAGTTGTAAAATGTATCTATTATACTATACCTAAGAGCAAGTATAGTGTCCTAACTTTGCGTTTACAGTTAAGATAAACAGTTAGTTATTTATCTTAACTGTAAACGCAAAAATTGAAAAAGGATATAATATACTGAGTGCTCCATCATTATCCAGCCTATCACTAAGCGGATAATACCCCAACCGAATATATATTGTAGGAGGCGAAAGCAGAATTGAATATTTTAATTATAGAAGATGACAAAGATCTTAATGATGGACTGAGTTACTTTTTATCTAAAATTTCTTATACTATTAAAAGTGCTTTTAATTTAAAACAAGGTTTCTCTTTACTAGAGAAATATTCTTTTGATGCTATTATTTTAGATTGCAATTTACCTGATGGTAGTGGTTTTAATGCTTGCAAAAAAATCAAAGAAAAATTTGGTACACCTATAATCTTACTAACTGTATGTGATGGGGAAATGAACGAACTGAAAGGATTTGAAATGGGTGCAAATGATTATATTACAAAACCATTTTCGCTTTCAATTTTACAGGCTCGACTCAACAATATCCTTTGTCCTCCAAAAATAAAAAAAATATTTATTTCTGACAATATCTTATTAGATTTACAACATCATGTAGTTTACAGAAATAATACTCAAATACCTTTAACCAAAATCGAATTTTCATTATTGCAATATTTTATAGAAAACAAAGAGCATGTACTCAGTAAAAAATCTATTTTAAACTATATATGGGACTATAATGGAAAATTTGTTGATGAGAATGCTGTCACTGTTAATATTCGTCGTTTACGGATGAAAATAGAAGAAAATCCTTCATCGCCCAAGCATATTATTTCTATACGTGGTGTTGGGTATAAATGGCAATAAGGTGTTTATGCTAATCTCATATGACTAAAAATTGATTTACTTGATTGTCTCTGGATAGAC
>NZ_LNAM01000065.1 GCF_001461035.1 Acetivibrio ethanolgignens
GAAAGCCTGACCGACGCCAGCGGAAGGCCGGTGTTTTATGAGTACGACTGGCGTGGAAATTTAACCAGCGTGAGGGATGGAGATAGAAATATACTGGTACAGTATACCCACACAGCTGGTGGCAAACTGGAAGAAATCCATCATGGCAACGGCCTTTGCACCCGCTATGAATACGATACGGAGGGGAATATCATCCATCGGCACCTTCAGAGAGAGGACGGGGAAACCATCTCCGACCTGCGGTATGCATACGACCTGAATGGGAACCGTACCCTGAAGCAGGGAAGCTGCCTGCTTTCCGGTGGCAGCCTGACGGATTTGGCGGTATCCTACCGTTATGATTCTATGGACCGTCTGGTAAGCGAGACCTGCCAGGGGGAGGAAACCTCCTATGTGTATGACCGGTGTGGAAACCGCTTGAAAAAGCTGGATAAAAATGGAACGGAGGAGTACCATTATAACCGGAAAAACCAGCTGATCTGCCGCTTTTCAGAAAAAGAGAAAACGGCATATCGCTATGACCGGCAGGGAAACCTGCTGGAAGCAGCGGGGGCAGAGGGAACAACGGTATTTTCGTACAATGGGTTCCACCAGCAGACAGCCGTGACCATGCCCGACGGAAAGCGTATGGAGAACCAGTATGACGCAGAATACCTGCGTGCCGGAACAGTGGAAAACGGAACAGTCACAACTTTTTCGTACCATAACGGGGAACTCCTTGCAGAGAGCAGTCCAGACGGCGATACCATAAGCCGTTATATTCCGGGGTACGGAGTGGCGGCAGGCTGGAACCGGGAAAGGAGCGGCTACCACTACTACCATCTGGACGAGCAGAACAGCACTGCCTATATCACGGGAAGCAGCGGGGGGATAGAAAACCAGTACGAGTACGATGCGTTTGGCGTAATCAAAAATAGCCGGGAGGAGCTCCCAAACAGAATCCTCTACACGGGACAGCAGTATGACCAGGAAAGCGGCCAGTACTATCTGCGGGCAAGGTTTTATAACCCGGTGCTGGGAAGGTTTGTGCAGGAGGATGTGTACCGTGGGGATGGGCTGAACCTGTATGCGTACTGTAAGAATAATCCGGTGGTGTACTATGATCCGAGCGGGTACAACGCTAAAACTAACCAACCGTGTGAGAAGGAGACAGGTGAGGGAGGAAATGGCACAGGAGAGTATGGTAGTAAGACCAGCTATGGAAAGTCAAGTGGAAAACAAAAAACAGGACCAAAACCTCAGGGAACAGGTGCACATAACTTGTAAATTGAAGAAATAGCTAGCCAGGTTACAGATGGCACTGTGATTGCTGGTGGAGGAAGAATATGTCCAAATCCAGAGGCGATAATTCAGACTCCTAATGGGTTAAAGAAAACTAGAAGACCAGATATATTAGTGCAAAGACCAGATGGCACCTTATATGGTCTTAATGTTGGAAAAACTACGGCAAAAGGAGCACCTATAAAAAGAGAAGTTGAAGCTTTATATGATCTAGAAGATCATGGTTTACCAATGTATTTTGTGGGATATGATAAATAGGAGAATTTATATGGCAAGGATGAATGTGCAATTTCACGCAACGATAGAAGATATTTTTGATTTTCTTGTGAGTATGTTGAATATGAAATATTATATAAAAGGTACAATATTGTTTCCTGATTTTGAAAGTTATAGTATTTCTGAAATTGTTAGTGTAAATGATATCAAAAAGTATGATAGTTTTTTTATATCTAAAGAGATAATTGAAGATGCTAGTAGTTACAATGAGTTTGTAACGAAACAATTTAACAATATAGGAATAGATATCGGATCACAAAAAGAGGAAACTATGACAGAAATGATAATGTGGATTTGTTCAGAAGATGAAATAGATTCTGATTTTAGGAAAATAATTAGTGTCTGCTGATTAAGCAGACATTTGCAACTTCCAACTCTTACATCTGCTCCAGTCACACCAAAATCGGAACAGATGCAAAAGAGCACAAAGTATTCGCCTCTGAATCCTAAACAAATTCATCACGAATACAGATAATGC
>NZ_LNAM01000066.1 GCF_001461035.1 Acetivibrio ethanolgignens
TAGTCATTACCTCCGATCTTAGAGTAATCAAGCGGATTTCGATTATTGCGTTTCGTGTGGCAGTTATCGATTTTGTTGGTTTTGTGAATAGGGGATTTCGTGTCTTCATAAAGGATGTAGGCACTGTTCATATCTTCCGGAAGGAAACGTATCTCCACTTTCATTCCAATGAACTGCATGGGGACATCATAGGATTCCTTAAAGATGGAGACGGTGGCATCATTTCTTACCTTGCGGGTGATGCGGTTATAAAAACAGTCATCCAGCCATTCGCGGGACAAAGGATGACGGACATCCTTGCAGGTATCCTGAAAACGTGTCATGGGAGCAGAGTCAATCCCGGAATGATAGGAAGTGTTGTACTTTCTGACATAGTCTTTAAGCATCTCATTGAACTGGTCAAGGGAATGAATTTTTCGGGTGTCGATGGTGTGGATCCACGTAGTTTTCATGCTGAGCCACTGGCGTTCTGATTTTCCTTTGCTGGCCCCATCCCTCACTTTTGTGTGGATAAGGCTGATACCAAGGGAAACACAGATCATGGAGAGCTGCTCGTTGGCATAGGGACCGCCGTTGTCGACCAGAAGTTTGGAGGGAACACAGCCGTAGGTGGCAATGGCATCCTTTAAGACCTTCTGGAAGTTTAAGGCATTGTCATTGTAAAACATCTGAGCCCCTACTAACATACGGGAATGGTCATCAATGATGGCCATACAGTAGACCTGCCGGGTAACACCGTCTTCGGTGATGTGTGCAATGTAACAGGTGTCAGCCTGCCACATTTTTCCAAAGGAGACCTCTTCAAAGGCTTTCCGGTCACGAAGATTTGGGTTTCTGGCAGATTTCAGGTTGTTGTTGCGTATAAAACGTTGTACGGAATCCACACTGACAGTGGCAGGAATGAAACTGTCCTGTATGAGTTTCCGGTGAATCTGTGTGGCATTGATACGTGGAAAATCCTCCCTGATCCGAAAAATCTGCAGGATTGCTTCATCGCTTAATGCCCTGGATGTACCTTTGTCCGAGCGGACTGCCGGCATGAGACCTTCAAGACCATGGCGTTTGTACCGGGTGGCCCAGTCCTCAATGGTCTTGTAGCTGAACTTTTTCACTGTGCCGTCAGGAAGAGTGAATTCCTTCTGTGCAATGCGTTTGTAGTAGGCAGTGGCTGAGGCATCAGGAAAAAGCCCCTGGATAACAGGAGCAATGAGGCCAAACCTGAATTCAGCCACCGCGGCGGCACTTTTTAAAATTTCGTCTTCTTGTGTCATGAAAATATCCTCCCTGTTTATGATGAGACCATCATAAAAGGAAATGAGGGCAAAGTCATGTGCATGGTTAAGTGGTCGGCGAAAAAAGATAATCGGGGACAAAAACATCCTGGCAGTAAACTGCGGTTTTGGGATTGGCATGTGACTGGAGAAAGGAAAAACCAAAGGTGCGGACAAAACCGGAGGTAAAGTCCGAGGCATGGTCCATCCTGCTGAGTGAGAAAAGAAAGCCTTTATCCGAAACCACCAAATCGTTTAAAAATCCAAGCCACCCGGACTTGTGCTTTTTCCATAGAACCAGCCATTTATAGAGCTGTCTGGAAGTAATGGAAAAGCGTTCGCACAGTTTCTCAATCGTATACAGGTGCATGAAATATTCACCAAGGACGCGGAGGACAAAGAACAGGCTGTAGGAACAGTAGGGAATGATGAAGTCCGGAAGGAAAGCATGTGTAGCACCACAGCTGTCACAGATACAGCGAAGAACGGTGACCTCATGCCGGACACATTTTCCACCCTGGAAGTCAATGAGACAGCGCTTGTAATAGCTGTGAATTTGGAGTTTTCCAGAGGCATTACAGATCGGACATGTCTCAAGTTCAGGTCTTACAAGGGGCATGAACTGCTCAAACAAAGATTTTGATGAAGTTTTTATCTTAAAAAGCTTGATAAACAGAGAGTTTTTTCTTATCATAAGTAATGTGTGTATGAATCCACAGATGCAGGATAGCCGTATTGTGTAGGACACAGATCCTG
>NZ_LNAM01000067.1 GCF_001461035.1 Acetivibrio ethanolgignens
AAAACGAGGTAAAAGTCAGTAAAATTAAGTGTTTTAGTTTAATCAGCAGACACTAATTAAATATTTCCATATAAATCTCCATTCCGCCGCCTTCGGCTGGCGGCACAAATAGTAATGAAAGTGTTCCAACTCTCTACGCTGTGCTGTAAAATAGTTTGCAAGAAACTACACTACAAGGCACGGGAGGAGGAGTTGTAATAACTTTCTTCGTTTTAGACAGCATATAAATCAGTGTAAGTTCTGCCTTTTCAAGCACAAATAAGTGGCATTATAAATCCGTCAATGTCATTTAGTTAATCCCGTTTCAACTAGTTTTACAGCGGTTCCTAATTTCAGGAACCGCTATTCTTATGTTACACAAAACTTAAAAAATATTACATTTCCCATAATCCCGGACTCATAAGAGTGAATTTCATTTCGGTTCCTTTTATCTGACTTCCCATATAACTTTCAATAAAATCAAAGTATCCATCTGCTCCGGACCTCTTCTCCCATGTATCGATGGAATCCTTGATTCTTAACAGACACATAACCGGAAGTTTGTAATAGCTTTTCAGCATTTCCTGCGATAGCTCTTCTGTATTTTCCTGCTGTTTTAAAAGTTCCATTACTTCCACATTTGTATATGGATCAAAAGCCATGAGTAAGGCTTTCTCCAGTTTTTCATTATCTTCATTCCTGAATTTTCCGGTATCTGCTTTTTCTCCCGTACATCTTTCTTTTATGTCAAACAGTGCCAATGCAATGGCTTCCCGCAGCCGGCGGCTGTTTGAAGATGGAAATTCCCGGTGTACTTTCAATGCATTTTCCTCCAGTGGCAAAAGAAGCATGGAACAGACCTCTTCTTCTCCTTTTCTCATCTTACCGAATTCCTTTTCCATCTGTGAATAGATTCTTTCAAACTGATACAACTGCATAGTTTTCTTCCTTTCTGTATTTCTGTAGCTTTTTTCAAAAAAAGCTTGACAAAGTGGTCAATATATGGTGCGCGAGCCTTGATTATAAACACTTTTCAAGGAGGCACCCTATGGCTCGTATTTTCTTATCTGATTTAAAAGTAACACTCGACAACTGCATTGCAGAACTGGTGGAAATTCATTTCATGTTCTGTAAAAATCCAGAGAGTGATTTCACCAGAAACCGCAAGCTTTCTTTCCATGACTATATCCAGCTCATGCTTCAGATGCAGAGCAAATCGGTTTCAAATGAAATCCTGGATTTCTATGAACATTCTCTTTCTGTTCCATACATTTGCGGAACAGTGCCGTGCTTTGTCTGACAGCCTTTACCTCGGTTACCGGCTTCTGGCCTGCGATGGATCCGATGTCAACATCACACGTGACCCTGTTCCTGCTATCCTTATGGCTGACCACGGCTACGAGAGCTTTAATACCTTTGCACACCTGATCCGGGAGAAAATGAAGTTCGTTATCCGCAGGAAGGATATCAACAGCAATGGTATTCTTTCTTCCTAATGATCTTCCTGACAGTGAATTCGATACTTACATAAGAACAACACTTACCAGACGTCATACAAAGGAAACCCTTGGCAATCCGGATACTTATACCATCCTCCAGCCTTCTACGGATTTTGATTTTCTCGATGAATGCTGTTCTTATTTCGATATTGAATTTCGGATCGTCCGGATTCGTCTTGATAACGGAGACCATGCTTCTCATACAAAAATACCTGACATCTGTCAGGTACAACCGAAAATATCCTATCAACCTCCGACCAAAGAGAAATAGGGATTTTAGGTATCGACCAGCCTGAATCTCGTCATTATTATACTTCATTATGAGGCAGATATGCAATCTATCTTTTTGTCGTGCGCAAAAATAATCACTTTACTCCCTGGAGAGTATTTTCTCCATACGGATATGCTGATTTTCTATATGATTTTCAGGCTATTTCCGGATAAGTGGCGACTTTAACTATACCGGTCAGATATCTGATCAGTTTTCGGGCATTCATTCCGGCAACTTT
>NZ_LNAM01000068.1 GCF_001461035.1 Acetivibrio ethanolgignens
TTTTACTACGATACTGCCAGATGGAAATACTACAAATCACTGGTAGAGTCTACGAAGTACACAGTACCAAAGGACAGCTCTATCACAATAACAGTAAGATACGCTGCCAGAGTTCCATACGTGCAGCTGATGTACACAGCTACAAAAAGCGAAAACGAAGAGATTAGTTACACGCTGACTGACAGTCGTTTAGGTGCAACAGATGAGCGTTACTGCCCTGGTGAAACTGTGACTGTTAATTTTCCAACGAGAGCAGCAGACGGTACGGCTTACACTTACGGCTACGGAAGTTCAGGTAGTGTCGCGGGTTACGGAGGAGCAACCGATAATGGATGGACAATAAGTAGCCTGCCAATTGCTAGCACCGACGCCTCTGCTAGAACGAAACTAACACTGGTATGCCCGGAGGAGCCTTTATACGCTGTAGGTGTTTACGGTGAAATTGAGATACCAAAAGTAGACCCGACACCTAACTACGATTCAACAAAAGGTTCTGCAGCAATTAATCAGAACTTTAATTATGAGATAAGGGTTATTTTTATAATTTAATTGTGATTAATGCTTTTTTTGTGGTAAAATAAACTTATATGGGTCATTGTTGAAAATTATTATTTTGAAAGGATGTGCAGACATGTCCGACGATACAAAATGGCAGTTTGAACTTGAAGAATATATACGGCAGGGTGAACCGGATCAGATTGAAAAAAGTGAAGCATGGCAGACAGCTATCGGCTTACAGGCTGTAGATGGATTGAAAACGTCTGCATATCTGCTGGATACTGCTAAGGAGCATATTGAGGGTAAAATCAATATTGATGAAGCTCAGAAAAAAATTCAGAGTTATTATGAAGAACGTGGATCGCATACAGAAATAGAAGATGGGACGAAGGAAGCTGATATCGTATCTACAAGAATTGCAAAGCTTCTGGGTGAAAAAACATTTCAGTTTTCACCGGCTGAATGGTTATCTATTCATCGTCGTCTCTTTGAAGGTGTATTTGAACATGCCGGACAGATTAGGAAATATAACATCACTAAGAAAGAATGGGTGTTGAAGGGCGAAACGGTTATTTATTCATCATGGAACAGTATCAAAGAGACTTTAGATTACGATTTTAGCACAGAAAAACGGTTTTCTTATGAAGGATTGTCACTGGAAGAATCTGTAAAGCATCTTGCAAAATTTGCTTCTGATATTTGGCAGATTCATCCATTCTGTGAGGGAAATACAAGAGCAACAGCGGTATTTATGATTAAATACATGAAATCCTTTGGTTTTGATGTAAATAACGATGCGTTTGAAAATCATTCCTGGTATTTTAGAAATGCGTTGGTTAGAGCAAATTATAATGATTTGAAAAATGGTGTACATGCAACAACTAAATTCTTGGAGCAGTTTTTTAGCAATTTGCTGATGGGAACGACATATGAGCTTAAGAATCGATATATGCATGTGGACTATGTAGAACAAAGAAATATTAATTCTCAAAGTGCAATTAATGAAATTTCAAAGTGCAAAAATTGCACTTTAGAAGAACTGGCAATTCTTAAAATTATGGCTGAGAATCCGAGCATAACACAAAGAGGATTAGCAGAAAAGCTTGGAAAATCAGAACGAACCATTAAGAGTAAGGTGCTGCTATTGCAGGAAAAAAATTATGTTCGTCGTGTGAATGGTAAGAGATATGGAAAATGGGAAGTTTTAGTTGAACTGTTTTTGGTTGCCTTGCAAAACAGAAAATGGTATACTTAAGAGCAGACTAAAAACAGAAAGGATGAAGCACTATGTACTGTGTAAAAGAGATACAAAAGGATTTATATTGGGTGGGAGGTACTGACCGCCGGCTGGCTCTTTTTGAAAATGCATTTCCGATTCCGAATGGAATTTCTTATAACTCATATGTATTATTAGATGAAAAAAATGTACTTTTTGATACTGTTGACCGAGCAATCAGCGGACAGTTTTTTGACAACCTGGAATATGTTCTGGGAGAGAGAGAGCTTGACTATCTGGTGATTAATCACATGGAGCCGGATCATTGTGCAACGATAGGTGAGGTAATCCGCCGGTATCCAAAGGTACAGCTGGTATGTAACCAGAAGACTGTGCCACTCTTAAAGCAGTTCTTTGATTTTTCGGTGGAGGAGAAGCTCGTGTTAGTAAAAGAAGGAGATACTCTTTCTACCGGACATCATGAGCTTACCTTTGTTATGGCAGCAATGGTACACTGGCCGGAGGTTATGGTGACCTATGATAAAACAGACAAGATTTTATTCTCTGCCGATGCTTTTGGAACCTTTGGTGCAATGAATGGCAATCTCTTTGCGGATGAGGTGAATTTTGAGACTGAATGGCTTTCGGATGCCAGAAGATATTATACTAATATTGTTGGAAAATACGGTGTTCAGGTACAGGCTCTGCTAAAAAAAGCTGAGACCTTAGAGATTAAGCTTCTCTGCTCGTTACATGGACCGGTGTGGAGAAAAAATATTGGCTGGTTTGTAGAGAAGTACCAGAAATGGAGCAGCTACACTCCAGAAGAGAATGCTGTTATGATTGCTTATGGTTCTATTTATGGACATACGGAAAATATGGCAAATATTCTTGCCTGCTGCCTGGCAGATGAGGGTGTGAAAAATGTTAAGGTATACGATGTATCCGCAACTCATCCGTCCTATCTGGTATCAGAAGCCTTCCGTTGCAGCCATCTGGTATTTGCTTCTGTGACCTATAACAGTGGTTTGTTCAGCAATATGGAGCATCTGCTTTTAGAGCTTAAGGCACATAATTTACAAAACCGGACCATTGCACTGATGGAAAATGGAAGCTGGGGTCCGGCGGCAGTACGGAAAATGGCAGAAATTCTTGATAGTATGAAAAATATAGAGCTTTTAGAGCAGAAGGTAGCAGTGAAGTCTTCGGTAAAGGATGCACAGGCAGAAGAAATCAAGGCCTTGGCAAAGGAGATGGCAAGGGCTGTAAAGGGAAATTAGAGCATGAGAAAATTAGCATTAAGTGATGAAATATTATTAACCATTGAAAAGCCGGCACGTTATATCGGTAATGAGGTAAATGCTGTATATAAGGATAAGGCTGCGATTGATATCCGATTTTGCATGTGTTTTCCAGATGTATATGAAATAGGTATGTCTCATCTTGGAATTCAGATTTTATATGATATGCTCAACCGCCGGGAGGATGTCTGGTGCGAGAGAGTATATTCCCCATGGGTGGACTTGGACAAGGCTATGCGGGAAGAGGATATTCCTCTATTTGCACTGGAATCCCAGGATGCGGTAAAAGACTTTGATTTCCTGGGGATTACGATTCAATATGAAATGTGCTATACCAATATTTTGCAGGTTTTAGATTTGGCTAAAATCCCTCTTTATGCCAGAGACAGAGGTGAGGATGTTCCAATTGTCATCGGAGGCGGTCCTTGTGTCTATAATCCGGAGCCGATTGCCGACTTCTTTGATATCTTTTATATCGGTGAGGGTGAAACCGTCTATGATGAGCTTTTGGATGCCTATAAGAAAAATAAAAGAAAGGGCGGAAACCGCTGGGACTTCCTGGAAATGGCAGCTCAGATTGAAGGCTTGTATGTACCGCAGCTTTATGAGGTTTCCTATCATAGGGATGGTACGATAGCCTCCTTTGGCCCAATTAATGAGCATGCTCCTGCAATTATAAAAAAGCAGGTTGAGATGAATATGAGTCATACGGTATATCCGGAAAAGCCGCTGGTGCCTCTTACGAAGGTAACCCAGGACAGAGTTGTACTGGAGATACAAAGAGGCTGTATCCGTGGCTGCCGTTTCTGCCAGGCCGGTATGATTTACCGTCCGATTCGGGAACGGGATTTGGAATTTTTAAAGGACAGAGCCTATAAGATGCTGAAGGCAACAGGACATGAGGAGATTTCCTTAAGCTCTCTAAGCTCCAGCGACTATAGTCATCTGCAGGATTTGGTGTACTTTTTGATTGATGAGTTTGGATCCAAAGGGGTCAATATCTCTCTTCCTTCCCTTAGAATCGATGCCTTTGCCCTGGATGTTATGAGCAAGGTACAGGATGTCCGAAAGAGCAGTCTGACCTTTGCACCGGAGGCAGGCTCTCAGCGGCTTCGTGATGTTATCAATAAAGGACTTACCGAGGAGATTATATTAAAGGGTGCAATGGAGGCCTTCCAGGGCGGCTGGAATCGTGTAAAGCTTTATTTCATGCTGGGGCTTCCAACGGAAACAGAGGAGGATATTGAAGGTATTGCGATACTTTCTGATAAAATTGCAAGGGAATATTATACCATTCCAAAGGATCAGAGAAATGGAAAGGTACAGATTGTTTCCAGTACCTCCTTCTTTGTACCAAAGCCATTTACACCATTTCAGTGGACAAGAATGGCTACCGGTGAAGAATTTTTAGAAAAGCAGCGTTTTTTAAATGGAAAAATGCGGGAGCAGTTAAATGCCAAGAGTATTAAATACAACTGGCATGAGGCAGAGACCACAACCTTAGAGGGAATTTTAGCCCGTGGAGACAGAAAGCTTTCCAAGGTTATTTATGATGCTTATCAGGATGGCTGCATTTACGATGCCTGGTCCGAGTATTTTGATTATGAAAAGTGGATGAAGCACCTGGAGGAAAATGGTATTGACTATACCTTCTATACCAGTAGAGAGAGAGACAGGGAAGAAATTCTTCCTTGGGACTTTATCGATGTCGGTGTGACCAAGAGCTTTTTGTGGCGGGAATATGAGCAGGCGAAAAAGGAAACCGTTACGCCAAACTGCCGCCAGAGATGTGCCGGCTGTGGTGCCATGAGCTTTGGCGGTGGTGTCTGCTTTGAATCCAGAAAGGAGGCTCGGTAAATGATAAAGGCAAGAGTAAAATTTAATAAGACCGGAACAATGAAATTTATCGGCCATCTGGATGTTATGCGGTATTTTCAGAAGGCTATCCGCCGGGCTGCGATAGATGTAGCTTATTCCCAGGGCTTTAGCCCTCATCAGCTTTTATCCTTTGCCTCTCCGCTGGGCGTAGGACTCACCAGTGATGCAGAGTATATGGATATTCAGTTAAACTCTTTAACCTCAACAGAGGACATGAAATACAGTCTGAATGAGGTTATGAGTGAGGAGCTTCAGGTTTTGGAGGTAAAGGTACTTCCGGAGGCTAGTAAAACAGCTATGTCAATACTGGCGGCAGCGGATTACCAGGTGTCCTTAAAGGATGGCTATAGCCAGATACCTGATTTTGAAAAATGTTTTCAGAAATTTTTGGCTCAGGAGAGCATTATTATTACTAAGAAAACAAAAAAAGGTGAGACTGAAATGGATTTAAAGGCTTATATTTATAAAGCAGCCTTTAGCCGGGCAGAATTTTATGGAAAACCGGAGCATATGCTTCCTAGCACTGTGGCCGAATCCTATGAAAATGGACAGAGGGTTTATTTGCAGCTGACTTGCGGAAGTGTTGTTAATATTAAGCCTGAGCAGGTAATGGAAGCCTTTTTCGAATATCTGGGACAGGAGTTCAACCGTTTTGCATGGCAGCTTCACCGGATGGAGCTTTATACGGATACGAACGCCTTGAAAGGGGAAGCAAATCCAAACGGCTGCGGAAAGGAACGGCATTTAGTGCCTTTATGTGAATATGGAGAAAACTAAGCTTTTGATTACGGAGCTTAAGCAGGGCATTGTTTCTGCTTATTATGAAAAAGACCGTATGGTGCAGGTAAATATTGAGCCGGCACAGGCAGAAAGTGTTTTAGGAAATATTTATCTGGGACAGGTTAAAAATATCGTAAAAAATATCAATGCAGCCTTTGTAGAGTATGAAAAGGGAAAGATGTGCTATCTTTCCCTGAAGGATACGGAAGGGGCTGTATTTGCCAATCCGAAAAGAAATACAAAAATCTGTGAAGGCGATACGGTTATTATTCAGATTTCTAAGGAAGATGTAAAGACTAAGGCTCCGGTAGCTACTGTGTTTATTTGTTTTACCGGAAAGTATCTTGTATTAACCCATGGAAAAACAAACCTTTCCGTATCAGGAAAGATTTCTGCAGAGGAGGAAAGGGAGCGGTTAAAAAGCATTTTAAGGCCTTATCAGAAGGAAACATACGGAATTATTATACGAACCAATGCCCAGGGGGCTGAGGAAAAGTCCCTGCTTCAGGAGCTGAGGATTTTAGATAGCCTTTATCAGAATATTATGGAGTTTGGGGTTCATAAGGGAAGGCATGCTCTTTTATACAAGGCTCCGGCGAATTTCCTGTGTAGCATCCGGGATGGGCAGGCGGCAGCTCTTTCGGAAATCGTTACTGATAAGAAAGAGCTATACCAGCAGATTCGAGAATACTTAAACTGCTATCAGGCAGAGGACTTGGAGAAGCTTCGGCTTTATGAGGATGAAACGACGGATTTAAACAGGCTTTACGGCATTGAAACGAGTCTTTCAAAGGTAGTAGCAAAGCAGGTATGGCTAAAGTCAGGAGGAACCCTTGTTATAGAACCGACAGAGGCTCTTACGGTAATTGATGTAAATACCGGCAAGGCAATTAAGGGAAACAAAAAGGTACAGGAGACCTTTTTTAAGGTGAACTTAGAGGCGGCAAAGGAAATTGCTTTCCAGCTGCGTCTTCGTAATCTTTCCGGAATTATTATTGTAGATTTTATTGACCTTGATTCCGAGGAGCATAAAAAGGAGCTATTAAGAGCTTTGAAGGAATATTTAAAGGAAGATCCACTAAAGGCCGTTGTAGTGGATATGACCCCTTTGGGTCTGGTAGAGATTACACGGAAAAAGCTTCGGAAGCCTTTACATGAACAGCTACATCATTTATAATAAGATTGGAATAAATTCTAAATGGAGGTTGGAGCTATGAGAGTAAAAGTTATTATGATGCCTTTAAAAAATGTACAGTGTATTTCCCTGAACCAGACGATTGGGGAAGCGATGGAGCTGATTGATGAACATAAGCTTTTATCTATGCCGGTGGTAGATGGAAAGAAATTTATCGGTGTATTGTCAAAGCAGCATACTTATGAAAGCTTTTTTAAAGACTATGACTGTACAAAGGAAGAATTTCTGAATCATCCGGTTAGTGAAATGATGAAAAGTAAGGTGGATACTGTCAGCAAGGATACCAGAATTGAGGATGCAGCTGCTCAGTTTATTTCCTCTAAGGTGCGCTTTATTCCGGTTACCGACGAAAAGGAAAATCTGGAGGGCATTATTACCCAGCAGGCTATTTTTAAGGAATATCAGAAGCTGTTCGGTACAAAGCATAACTCCATAACCATTCTATGTAATGATTACAAGGGTGTTTTAAGCAGGATGACTGATGTTATTGCCAAGGCTGGTGGAAATATCAAGAACCTCGTACAGGTAGATACAGAGATTATGGGACTTCAGGAGATTCATATCCGTATTGAGGCTGAGGATTTTAAAGAGGTAGTGGCAGCTTTGGAGAGAAATAAATTTGATATCAGAGATATAAAATATGTAAAATGAAAACAGGGGCAATTATTCTGGCAGCTGGGCATAAGAGCAGTATAAGTGTTTTTCAGCCCATGCTGCCTGTGGGAAATACAACCGTCATCAAACGGATTATTCTGACCCTGAAGCAGTCCGGGACAGAACCGATTGTGGTGATTACCGGAAGAGAGGCAAAGGAGCTGGAAAAGCATATTTCCAAGCAGCAGGTCATCTGCCTTCAGAATAAAGACTATGAAAACACGCAGATGTTTGACAGTATCTGTATGGGGCTAAAGTATATTGAGGATTTGTGTGACCGGGTACTGTTTCTTCCGGCAAAGTTTCCAAAGCTTCTGCCGGAGACGATAAAGAGGATTATGGCCAGCGAAAAAAAGGTGGCCTGTCCGGTCTACAATGGTAGACGAGGTCATCCGGTATTGATAGATAGGGAACTGATTCCTGTAATTATTTCCTATTCCGGGGAACGGGGTCTTCGGGGAGCCTTACGGCAGCCCCAGATAGAAGCCTTCGTGGAGGAGGTTCCTATAACGGATAAGGGAATTATCGAAGCAGTAGAAAGCGACGAGGATACAGCCTCTTATAGTCCTTTAGAGCAGCTTGCTCTGCATCCGTCTGTGAAGCTGTATCTGGAGCGTGATGAGGTCTTTTTTGGACCGGGCATTGCACAGTTTCTGAAGCTGATTGATCATACCGGCTCCATGCAGTCGGCCTGCAGGCAGATGAATATGTCCTATTCCAAGGGCTGGAAAATTATGAAAACAGCAGAAAAGCAGCTTGGATATCCACTTTTGCTTACCCAATCCGGTGGAGCAGAAGGCGGCTTTTCAGAGCTGACACCAAAGGCCAGAGATTTTCTGGAACGCTTTGTAAAAATGGAGCAGGAAGTAAAGGAAAAAACAGAAGAATTGTTTTATAAATATTTTGAAAATAAGTATTGACAAATACCTCGCTATGTGTTTAAATATTTTTGTATGCCGCACAGCGAGGTATAAGTTTGTCCATTTTTAGGGCAGCACCACAGCTGGCGAGTAATGATAATAGGAGGTGCCATATGTACGCAATTATTGCAACAGGTGGTAAACAGTACAAAGTAGCCGAAGGCGATATCATTAGAGTAGAAAAGCTTGGAGTAGAAGCTGGTCAGACTGTTACTTTCGACCAAGTTCTTGTTGTAAGCGACAGCGAAGTTAAGGTTGGTAATCCAACTGTTTCCGGAGCAACTGTTACAGCAACCGTTGTCAAGGAAGGCAAGGCTAAGAAGGTTATCGTTTACAGATACAAGAGAAAATCTGGTTATCACAAGAAGAACGGTCATAGACAGCAGTTTACTCAGGTAAAGATCGAAAAAATCAACGCATAATATGATTGAGATAACCTTGAGAAAATCAGAAACAGGTATTTATAACGGTTTCCTCGTAGAGGGACATGCCGGATTTGATGAATACGGAAGAGACATTATCTGTGCCGCAGTATCCGCCATGGTTATAAATACGATTAATTCTATCGAAGCCTTTACAGAGGACGCTTTTGAAGCTGATATGGCGGAGGATGGCGGCAGGATAGAATTTAAGATGGTTTCCGATATAAGCAAGGAAACGGAGCTTTTACTGAATTCACTGGTGCTTGGCTTACAAGGCATAGAGACTCAGTACGGAAACCAGTTCATCAAATTACTTTAATTAAGACTCGAGGAGGTGCAAGGTCATGTTAAATATGAATCTTCAATTTTTTGCTCATAAAAAGGGAGTTGGTTCTACTAAGAACGGTAGAGATTCCGAGTCCAAGAGATTAGGTGCAAAACGAGCTGACGGACAGTTTGTTTTAGCTGGAAATATCCTTTATAGACAGCGTGGAACTAAGATTCACCCAGGTGTTAACGTAGGACGCGGTGGTGACGATACCTTATTCGCATTAGTTGACGGTGTTCTGAGATTTGAAAGAAAGGGTAGAGATAAGAAGCAGGCTTCTGTATACCCAGTTGAAGCAAAATAATTCGTAACGTTTGAACGTAAAAGAGGCTGTTTTGTAACAGTCTCTTTTTTAACTAAGGAAGCTGGTTTGCGTTCGCACTGCATCCGCAAACCCGATTGTACATGAAAGCAGTGCGGAAAAGAGGATAATATATGTTCGCAGATAGTGCAAAAATATATATCCGCTCTGGCAAGGGTGGAGATGGTCATGTCAGCTTCCGTCGAGAGCTGTATGTACCAGCAGGCGGTCCTGACGGCGGTGACGGCGGCAGAGGCGGCAACTTGATTTTTGAAGTAGATGAGGGATTAAACACCCTCAATGATTTCCGGCATATCCGGAAGTACTGTGCCGGTGATGGACAGCCTGGCGGCAAAAGACGCTGTCATGGTGCCAATGGTGCAGATTTGGTGGTAAAGGTACCACCAGGAACGATTATTAAGGATACAGAAACAGGTAAGGTTATTACCGATATGTCCTATGAGAACCGTAGAGAAGTGATTTTACGCGGCGGTAATGGCGGAAAAGGAAATATGAATTATGCAACCCCTACCATGCAGGTGCCAAAGTATGCTCAGCCGGGACAGCCGGCAAGGGAGATGTACGTTACCTTGGAGCTTAAAGTAATTGCGGATGTGGGACTGGTAGGCTTTCCGAATGTAGGTAAGTCTACATTATTATCCCGTGTTACCAACGCACAGCCCAAGATTGCAAATTATCACTTTACGACTCTGAATCCCAATCTAGGTGTTGTTGACCTTGAGGGGACGGATGGCTTTGTCATAGCTGATATTCCGGGCCTTATCGAAGGGGCATCGGAGGGTGTTGGACTGGGACATGAGTTTTTAAAGCATATTGAACGCACGAAAATGATTATTCATATGGTGGATGCTGCTTCTACAGAAGGCAGAGACCCTATTTCAGATATAAAAATTATTAATGAAGAGCTTAAAAATTACAATCCTAAGCTGGCTGAGCTTCCACAGGTTATTGGTGCTAATAAGTGCGATGTGTTTTATGGTACAGAAGAGGAAACGGTTATTACCCTGTTAAAAGAGGAATTTGAGCCTCAGGGAATTAAAGTTTTTCCGATTTCTGCAGTCAGTGGTGTCGGAGTAAAGGAAATGCTTTATTATGTGAAGGAAAAGCTTTCTGAGCTTCCGGACGAGCCAATCGTATTTAAAAGAGAGTATTTCCCTGAGGAGCCGGATTACACCAACGAGCCATATACGGTAGAGCAGGTTGAGGATGGTGTTTATGCAGTAGAAGGTCCTCGTATCGAGCGGATGTTAGGCTATACAAATCTGGATTCTGAAAAAGGCTTTGAGTTCTTCCAGAAATTTCTCCGGGAAAACAAGATTATTGAGGAGCTTGAAGAAAAGGGCATTCAGGAAGGTGATACTGTCCGGATGTATGGTCTTGAATTTGATTATTACAAATAGGAGATAAAAAAATGACAAGCAAGCAGAGAGCTTATTTAAAAGGCCTCGCCATGACAACGGAGCCTATTTTCCAGGTTGGGAAGGCAAGCCTTACACCGGAGCTTTTAAAGGCAATCCGGGAGGCATTAGAGGCAAGAGAGCTGATTAAAATCAGCGTATTAAAAAACTGTGCAGATGACCCACGGGAAATCGCAACGGTTATGGCAGAAAGGACCCAGTCTGAGGTTGTTCAGGTAATTGGTAAAAAAATTGTGCTTTACAAGGAATCAAAAAATAAAAAGAAAATTGTACTTCCATAAGGTTTAAATGACAGGGAGGTTGCGTATAATGCGAAAAATAGGAATTTTAGGAGGCACCTTCAATCCAATCCACAAGGGGCATATGACAATGGCTAAAAAAGCCTTAGAGCAGTTTGCCCTGGAGGAGGTCTGGTTTATGCCAAGCAAGCGTCCACCTCATAAGGATAACAGTCAGCTGGTTTCTGATGAAGAACGGAAGAATATGATTGCCCTTTCCATTGCCTGGGAGGACAAGTTTAAGCTTTCTGATATGGAGCTTCTGCGAGACGGAGTTACTTATACAGTGGATACCTTAAAACAGCTGAAAACAGAATATCCAGAAGATGAATTCTATTTTATTTTGGGAGCTGATTCGCTGTATCAGATAGAGAACTGGAAGGAGCCGACGGAGATTATGAAATTGTCCCATATTCTGTGTGCTCCCCGTTATCCGAGTACACTTTTGGAGGACGAACTGCGACGGAGTAATTTGGAGGACAAATATGGATCGGATATCCATTTTATTAAAATGGATCCTATGCGTGTATCCTCAGAAAGTATTCGTGCTATGTTGAAATGTGGGCAGGAGGAAGCTGTTGATTATCTTCCAGAGCCTGTCTTTGACTATATTCATGAGCATAAGCTGTATCCGGCAATTGATAGGCAGGCGATACGGGAAAAGCTTCGCACAATCCTAAAGCCTTCCCGTTATCTTCACACCGTTGGGGTAGAGAATACGGCGGCTTGTCTGGCTATGCGGTATGGAGCTGATATGAATCTGGCTGCTTTGGCAGGCCTTCTGCATGATTGTGCTAAAAATCTTTCCAATGAAGAACTGTTGGCTGAAAGTCAGAAATATGGACTGGAAATCAGCGAGGTCGAGAAACGGCAGCCATTTTTGCTGCATGGAAAGCTGGGAGCTTTTTATGCAAAAAACAAATATGGAATTGATGAAGATGGTGTTCTGGATGCAATTACCTGGCACACAACAGGTCATCCTGGTATGAGTCTTTTGGAGGAGATTATTTTTATTGCAGACTATATTGAGCCTTCCAGAAGAGAAATTCCGGGTCTTTCAGAAATTCGCCGCCTGGTGTTTGTAAATCTTACAGAGGCAGTTTATCTTACTCTTAAGAATATACTGGAATATTTAAAAAATGATACCCACAGCGAATTGGATCCACATACCTATGAAACTTATTTATATTACAAAGAAAAGCTGGGAAAATAGCCTGCTTAGATAGGAGATTGTATGGAATCAAAGGAAATGGTAAAAATTGCTTATGCAGCTTTAGAGGACAAAAAGGCAGAGGATATCCGCGTTATCGAAATTAAGGATATTTCTATTATTGCAGATTATCTTATTATTGCAAACGGAAGTAATTCTTCTCAGGTACAGGCTCTTGTTGATAATGTAGATGAGAAGCTTTCAGAAGCTGGCGTATCTAACAAAAGAATTGAAGGAAGTAGAAATTCCAGCTGGATTTTAATGGATTATAATGATGTTATTGTACATGTATTTTCCAGAGAAGACCGGCTGTTCTATGACCTGGAACGAATCTGGAGAGATGGAAAGGATATTTCCAAAGAAGAGCTTGGTATTTAAGAAAGAATTTAATTGAAAAGCCATGGAGAAACTATATCGAATAGATACAGCCCCTCATGGCTTTTTGTATATCTTCTTATAGTTAGTTATATTGGCGGAATAAGCCGATAACCTTACCCAGAATATCGACCTGGTCTACAATGATAGGGTCCATGGTATCATTCTCTGGCTGCAGGCGGAAATGTCCATCTTCTTTATAATATGTCTTAACAGTAGCCGAGTCTTCAATCAAAGCAACAACCATGTCGCCATTATGAGCTGTCTGTTTTTTCTCAACAAGAACCTTATCACCATCAAAAATACCGCGATTAATCATACTATCTCCACGTACATTCAGCATAAACATCTCATTATTAGGAAGATCCTCTGCCAGAAGAGGGAAGTAGCCTTCGATATTTTCAACAGCGAGAATTGGCTGTCCAGCTGTTACCGTACCTACAATAGGAATATTGACAATCTCGCGGCGGGCAAGATTAAAGCCATCATCTACAATCTCAATCGCTCTTGGCTTGGTAGGATCACGGCGGATATAGCCATTCTTTTCCAATGTCTCTAAGTGAGAGTGGACAGAGGAAGTTGATTTTAATTTAACTGCTTCACAAATCTCACGAACTGCTGGCGGATAACCGCGGTTAATAATCTGAGATTTTATGTATTCTAAAATTTCTTTCTGCTTAGGAGTAATTTTTCCATATCCCATAAAGCTGCCTCCATTCGTCTTCTATTACTACTATCAATATTATAACATATGTTCGGCGAGGATGTCAAACGAATGTTCGTAAATTCTTCTTGACAAACGAATAAATGTTCTGTATAATCAGGGTATAAACAAATGTTCGTATCATATGTTTGGTTTTTGGGAGGTATTATTTATGGATAAAAAAGTGAAAAGCAGACAGGTTTTATATTTGAGTTATGTAGTGGTGGTTACGATTATTTTAGCTTTTTTTATTGCCTGCATGGGCAGCTCATTAAAAGCAAGGGCAGTTACGGAGTCCCATAGAAGTAAAAAGGTAGTTTCTGTTATTTGTGTAAAGGAAGGAGATACCCTCTGGAGTATAGCAACTGATTTTTATACCGAAGATTACAGGGACATTAATGAGCTCGTAAAAGAGATTGAAAAATGTAATGGTATTTCAGAACACATTCGTATTGGCCAGAACCTTTATATTCCACATTATAAGCAAATATGATGCTAATTTACATAAGCCTGCTGTAAATATGTCTATTTTTTGAATTTTATGACACAGTTTTAACACTTTTTGTAAATAAGATATAATCGTGAGATTTAGAAAGAAGATTTTTATATTTACAAAGGTGGTATTCGATGACAAGAGGACAAAGAACAGCATGGAAAGTATTTAACAACGGTGAGTTTTACAAAAGACAGAGTTTTTTTAACCGGCTTATGGCAGCATTTCTTATCTGCCTTTTATTGGTAGGTTTATTGCCTGCCACAGCCCAGGCCACGACTCTTACTCTTAAATATAATGGCAAAAAAACAGCTTATATCGGTGCTCAGACGAAGATAACCCTGGATGGCAAAAATGTGAATTTGAAAGAAACCCCGGGAATTCTTCTTAACAGCACCAATATGGTTTCTTACTATGATGTTTTCCGAAGTGGATTAAAGGCAGATACCTCTTATGATTCATCTTCAGGGAAATTGACTATCAGCTATTATAATAATACGATAGAGATGACAAAGGGAAGTAAAACTGCTTATGTCAATGGTAAGAAAAAGACCATGGATGTTGCTCCAACAGCCGTTTATTTTTACTCAATTAAAAAAACTAAAATTTATGTGCCGGCAGGCTTTGTAGCAGAAGCTTTGGGTTGCTCCTATACATGGAATAATGGTCTTCGGACAGGACAGATTACCAGCCCATATGTTATTAATATGGATGGTGAATGGATTGCCTATACAGGAACGAAAGGAAAGGTCACATATAACAACAAAACAGTCAATGTGTCCGGCTGCCCAAGTATTATTAAGGATAATACTGTACTTCTTTCAGCTACCAAGGTTTTCAAAAACGGTTTAGGTGCAGATTATATTTATGACAGCAAGACAAAACAGATTACAATTTCCCAAAATAATGTTCAGATTATTATGGAAAAAGGAAGCTGTGAAGCTACAGTAAATGGTGTACCACATACCTTAGCTACAGCTCCAAGAGTTATTAAGATCAAGTCAACAGGAAAGAGCTATGTTATGGTTCCTGGAGAGTTTGTAGCTTCTAGTCTTGGTTATTCCTATAAGTGGAATTCTTCTACAGGAACTTCTATGATTACTAAGAAGAATGAGGTTTTCTTTCAGCACTTTTGGGATGGAGATGCGATTGGCGTTTCTCTGGAGACTAATATGATAAATACCTTGAAGGCTCAGACCAATAATATGTCTGACCAGCTTGTAATAGACACTAGATATGAGGTTGCACCTGTAGTTACGCAGGATTTAGCAAATTCCTGTTTTTATATTGATATTCCAGATATATATAGCGGTATTGAGGCAGTCCAGGAGGTTATTTCTAAGGGAAATTACATAACTGAGGTTTTACTTACTCCTGAAGAATCCAGTGTGCGTCTTACTGTTTATGTAAAGCCAGATTGTAGCTATTATACTATGACATCAGACACGACAATGACTCTGGTTATTTGTGAATCTGGTAATGTAAACACAACCTATCAGATGAAAATACCGGTTACTCCTGAGATATCCTTCAAGGATATTAAAACAGAGGATCACTATGAAAACAATTATTTTAATATTATAATACCAGGAGACATTACAGCTTACCTTGCAGCTAATCCAATTGTATTTAACAGTGAGGAGATTTTAGAGGTTACTTATGCTATAAATACGGCTGGTAATACAGTAATCACGATAAAGACCTATGATCTTTGTGGTTTTAAACTGCAGGAGGGGGATGGATTTATCGGAGTAACGATAGGCTCTCCTTCGGAAATTTACAAGAATATTATTGTATTAGATGCCGGACATGGTGGTAGTGACCCAGGAGCGATGAATGGTGAAGCAAATGAGAAGGACTTGGCTCTTTCTATTATTTATGATGCGGCAGAACAATATTTCAATAGTCCAGATTCTCCGGTAAAAGCTTATTGGACCAGAAAAGATGATAGGAAAATAGAGTTGAATGATAGAGCTGCCTTTGCAGATAAAGTAGAAGCGGATTTCTTCATCAGTCTGCATATGAATTCGACTACCAGTAAATCAGCTAAGGGAATGGAAGTGTTATATGCTAGTAAAAATACAAATTATTTAGAAGAAGCCAGCAGTAAAACAATAGCGAAGCATTATGCTGATTATTTGATTGAGACCTTAGGTATGACCGGAAGAACCTATACGACAGTAGACCGGCCAAATTTAATCGTTCTTTATAAGAATACAGTTCCGGCAATACTAATTGAGTTGGGATTTATGTCTAATGCTTCTGACTTTAAAAAAATGGCAGATCCGGAATTTCAGGATATGGCAGCTAAGGCTATTTATGATGCGACGGTAGCCTTGTTTGAGGATTACCCGACAGGCAGATAAGACAGACAAAATAAAAGGCGGGATGAATAGAATATGAAAAGAATTAGTTTAAAAAAATGGATATTGATGTGTTTATTGATGACTTTTTTTGTTGGAGAAGCAGTTATTTCCCAGGCAGCTACAGATAAAAAGGCTCCTAAGATTACCTATTCATTTAGTACGAAAAAAGTAACAAATGGTACGGTAAAAATAACAATCAAGGTAACTGATTCCTCTCAAATAAGCAGTGTAAAATGGGCTTCTGGTTCGCAGAAGGCAGCTTATTTTAAAGAAAAGGGTAAAAAGCTTACCCTAAAAAAATCAACAGCTTCTGTTACCGTAAAAAAGAATGGTACCTATACTTTTTACGCTAAAGATAGTGCGGGTAATACAGCTGTGAAAAAAGTCACAGTTAAGAATATTGATACCGTACTTCCTTTAATCGAGGCTGTTCCAAGTAAAACAGAGTATACCAACAAGTCAGTTAAGCTGAAGGTTACTGTTTCAGATGCTGATTCAGGTATAAAAGAGGTAAAATATTTAAGTGGTAAGAAAACTCTGGAAGAAGTAGCTGTTTCTGGAAAACCGCTTACCTTAAAGGAAGGAACTGGAAGTATTACAGTTAAGAAAAATGGTAGCTATTCCATTGCGGTATGGGATCAGGCCGGTAACAATGTGTTGATTACCAGTACAATTAAAAATATTGATACTACAGAACCGGTATTAACTGCTTCTTACAATGTAATGGAGCAAAAAGCAACAGTAAGCGTTAATAGCGAGGATGAAGTCTCCAGTATACAGAGTATAAAATATTATAAGGGGAATTTAGCTGTAGATTCTGAAGAATGGAATACTGACAGTGCAATTACCGTAGAAGATAACCAGTTTGCCATATCAGAAAGCGGAGATTACACCATTTTGGCAGAAGATGTTGCTGGTAATAAAACTGTATTTCCGCTGGAAGTACAGTTGGAATTCCGGGCTGTATGGATTTCTTATCTTGAGTTTTCAAAAAATGGATATACAGAAGAGGAATTTAAAGCTCATATAGATGAGATGTACGATAATTGTGTTGAAGATAATATGAATGCTGTTGTTGTCCAGGTACGGCCTCTGGGTGACGCTTTCTATCCATCGAAATATTTTCCGTGGTCCGTGTATGTATCAGGAGAACAGGGAAAGAATCCTGGCTATGACCCATTAAAGTATATGGTAGATGCCGCTCATGAAAGAGGCTTGGCTTTTCATGCATGGATTAACCCATATCGTATTACTTTAACAGGAACAAAGGTATCTGCTTTGTCTGAGGACAATCCGGCGAGAAAGTGGAGAGAAGATGAGAGTACAGAACGAAATGTTCTAACTTATGATGGAAAGCTTTATTATAATCCAGCAAGCAAACAGGCTCAGATGCTGATTGTTAATGGCGTAAAGGAAATTGTAACAAATTATGATGTAGATGGTATTCATTTTGATGATTACTTTTATCCGAATTTGGGGACATCCTACAAGAGTAATTTTGATGCTACCGAATATAAGGAATATAAAGCAGCGTGTGAGAAAAAGGGAGCTACTGTAAAAAATATAGTCGATTGGAGACGGGAAAATGTAAATACTTTAGTAGAGCAGATATATGCAGCTATTAAAGAAATTAATGAAAACTGCGTATTTGGTATCAGTCCAGCTGGCAATATGTCCAATCTTTATGCAGCTAACAACTATTATTCTGATGTAAAGCTTTGGATGAAATCGTCAAACTATATCGATTATATTTGTCCGCAGATTTATTGGAGCTTCCAGCACAAGACAGCTGCCTATGATAAGATGCTTAAGGAATGGCTTGATGCGAAAATAAGTGACACGGTGAATCTTTATGTTGGCTTGGCTGCCTATCGCGCAGGTATTTCAAAGTCAGAGGCTTCCAGTATAGGAGATCCTGAATGGGGCACCAGTAAGACAGTATTAAAGAGACAGGTACTAGAAGGCAGAAATTCCGGTATTGTTGATGGATTCATTTTATTCAGATATGATTATATAGTAGGTAAAAAAGCAGCAACAGAGATGAAAAACCTGGTAAGTATTTTAAATTAAAATATAAGTACATATAAATAAGTCCTCAATATTTCTTTCATTTTCAATATTGAGGACTTATTTTATTTTTGTTTTTTTCTCTGATTTTTGGCATTTTGAAGTAGATTACGACTTTCTGCATCCTGTTTATCAGAAGCCTTGGCATATATATTGGTAGTCTGAATATTCTTATGATTTAGTTTCTTTTGAAGAAGTAGAATATTATTACCACTAGCTTCGTAAAAATCCATAGCAAAGGTACTTCGCAGCTTATGAGGTGATAATTCATCTGCTCTTTGAGGTACCGCTATATTCGCATATTTTTTTGTGAGTTTTTGAAGGGCACGAATACCGATGCGGTCACCCTTTAAGGTCGTAAATAAAGGGTCGTTTTCTGTAAGATTTTTAAATTTCTCTTTCTTTTCTTCCAGATATTCTTCTATAACCAAAGCAGTGTTGTCACTAAAATAGACAGGAAGAATATCGCCGCCTTTTCGAGTAACAATAACATTGCATTTTTCCAAATCCAAATCCTTAATATTGATTTGCTGCAACTCAGAGATACGGAGTCCGGTATCTAAAAGCAGAGAAAAAATTGCAGTATCCCTTTTTTTATACTTATCATGAAAAACAAGCTCACGATTTGTCATTCCATTACCGTATTCTACGGTATTTAAGAATTTGTCACGTTCATCATGCTCGAGATAAACCAGATTTTTCTCATTTAGCTTTACCTTTGAGGATGATGTAACAGGACTATATTCCAGAGCACGATTTTCGCATAAATAAGAAAAAAAGGCTGATAATGTAGCACGCTTTCTGGCTGTAGTCCGTGGTGCGTGGTTTAAGCTGTACCAGGATATAAAACGTGCAATATCATAGCTTTGCAGCTTTTTTAAATGCTCAATAGAGATATTCTTCATTTCTAAATCACAAAATTCCGGATGATTCTGAAGCAGCCATTGTAAAAAAAGCTGAATATCCCTGGCATATTCCAAACGTGTATTGGGACTGTAACCGGCATTGGTATTACAAATAAAATCATAGCAGAAATCAGGAAGCTGGTTTACGATATCTAATATTTTCTGTGAGTAATACGTGTTCGAAGCCATAAATATTCTCCTTAGTGATTAAAGTAACTATAAGTATAGTATAAATGATAGCTTAGAAAAAAGCAATAATAAATTCGTAAAACTTATATTTTGCGAACAAATATCTGTACTCTTTTTATATTTAGCTAGTCCAAATCTATCTTCTTTTCTCGCTGATAATCCGTTGCAGTTCTAAGAGCTCTGCATTGGAAAGCTCCTGGTTGCGGAGATATTCTGTAAAAAAATTATTTAAAGAACCATTATAAAACTTGTTGAGCAGAGCCTTGGTTTCGGTTTGCTGTACAGTTCGTTTTGATATAGCAGCCTTACACTGAAACCCGGGCTCTTCTCGAATGATTGCCCCCTTGTCAATCAATCTTTTAATCACAGTATACGTTGTGTTTTTTTCCCAGCCAATATATTCTTTGATAATTTTGGCAATGTCCTTTGCTGCTAATACCTTATTGGACCACAGCAGCTCCATAATGTTTAATTCACCCTCATGAAGTCTAACCTCTTTCAAAATACTGCTCCTCCAGTCTTTCTACAAACAAAGAACCCCTTAACTATGTCTGTAGAAAATATTATGTAAACAAATTCTACAACTTTAGTAGAAATTTGTCAAGTTTAAAATCAAAAATAAAAAGCCTATTAAAGTATACTACAAAAGTAGAATTTACTAAAATAAGCTTTTGAGGTATATAATTCAATTTCGAAAGTTGTTTAATAATGCTGTAAAATATGCAGGTAACGGAGCTTCAAATTCCATGTACTCTCCTGTCGTAGGATGTATAAATCCAAAAACTCTGGCGTGAAGAGCCTGTCCCTGTAAATGGAATTTTGATTTTACAGGACCATAGATTTCATCACCCAACAGAGGATGGGAAATGCTGGTCATATGCACACGAATCTGGTGGGTACGGCCTGTTTCCAAAGAACATTCAATGTGAGCATAGCCAGAGAAGTTTTCCAGTACACGGTAATGGGTTACTGCTTCTTTTCCGTTTTTATAGTTGATTGCCATTTTTTTTCTGTCAACTGGATGGCGGCCAATCGGTGCAGATACTGTGCCCTCTTCCTCCTTAAAGCTATTGTAAACAAGGGCATTATATTTTCTGGTAATGGAATGTATCTTTAACTGTTCTGCCAGAGAATTGTGAGCACGGTCATTTTTGCAGGCTATAATAAGTCCTGTGGTATCCTTGTCTATCCGGTGTACAATACCCGGGCGAAGGACACCATTGATACCAGATAAGTTTTCCTTACAGTGGTACATAAGAGCGTTTACCAGAGTACCGCTATAATGTCCTGGAGCCGGGTGAACGACCATATCCTTTGGTTTATTTACTAAAATTACATCAGCATCTTCATAAACAATATCCAGAGGAATATTTTCTGGCTCAATAGAGAGAATTTCCGGTTCTGGAACGAAAAGTTGTATCTGTTCGCCGGCCTGTGGCTTGTAATTGGCCTTTAGAGGCTTTCCCTGGCTGAAGGCCTGCCCATCCTTTATCAGCTTTTGAATATAACTTCGTGAAAAATCAGGGTATGCTTCGGCAATTAATTTGTCAATACGAAGGTCAGCCATAGCTTCTGATACCGTAATAGTAAGGATCTCGGAATGTATCATGGCTTAGGCTTCCTTTCTGCTTAAGAAAGCAAAATCCTCATCCTTGTAATAAAATAGAACAAAAAGAACAAGGAAAAAAGCAGAACAGGTTACATAGCAGTCTGCAACATTAAATACAGGAAAATCGATTAATTCAAAATAAAGAAAATCAACCACATATCCATAGGCTATTCTGTCGATGAGATTACCAATGGCACCTGCAGTAATAAACAGAGAGACAATCTCAAGGGGCCTATATTTTGGAGTATCAGGAAGTCTGTAATAGGCATAAACCACACCACAGAGAATAATGGATGTCATAATAAGAAAAAAGGCCTGTTTATTCTGAAGCATGCCAAAAGCAGCACCATGATTTTCCAGATAATGGAGAGAAAATACGTTATCTATAATGGTAATATCAGGATGTCCCTTTAAACTTGTCTTAGCCCACAGCTTCGTTAGTTGGTCGAGCATAATTAATAAAACAATAAAAAAACCGCCTTTTATCGTTTTTTTCATAATAATTGAACCCCCATAATATATTTAATAGCAGATAAAAGCTCTTCATCGGTAACCGTTTTATCAATAAAGGCCTCTCCTATCTTTTGCAGTAAAATGAACTTAATCGTACCAGCTTCCATTTTCTTGTCATTTTTAATTGTTTTAAGGATGGAATCATAAATCATATTCTGTTCCTGTAAGGTAATAGCACTTGGCAGATGGTAGCTTTCCAGAAGATGAATAATATCATTTAACTTCTCCAGGGCAATCAAGCCGCGTTTACAGGAAATAAAGGAAGCAGCTGCAATTCCCACAGCTACACATTCCCCATGAAGCATGGAAAAGTCCATGACCTTTTCAATGGAATGACCGATGGTATGACCGAAATTTAAGATGGCACGCTGTCCTCTCTCAAAAGGGTCTTCTTCTACAACCTGCTGCTTAATGTGGCAGCTTCGGTAAATAATTTCTTCTAAAACATCATAATCTCTGTCCAGAGCCTTTTCACTGTTTTCTTTTAAATATCCATAATAACTCTCATCAAGAATCAGTCCATGCTTGATAATTTCGCCAAAACCAGAGTAAAATTCCCGGTCAGGAAGTGTATTTAGAACCGACAGGTTCATGTATACAGCCTTCGGCTGGTAAAAGGCTCCAATCATATTTTTATAATTCTGAAAATCAACTCCTGTTTTTCCTCCAATACTACTGTCGACCATGGATAAAAGGGAGGTTGGGAGCTGTACGAAGGAAATGCCTCGCAAATATGTGGCTGCAGCATAACCGGTCATATCACCGATAACACCACCGCCTAAGGCAAATAAAAAGTCCTTCCGGTCAAATTGATGATTAATTAAACAGCTGTAAATCTGCTGTACCGTATTAAGCTCCTTATAGCTTTCTCCCGGAGGCAGAGCAAGAATATCAACAAAGGAAGCATGCTGATAGAGGATTTTATAAACTTTTTGGGCATAATGAACCTCAACATTAGAATCAGTAACGATTAAAGCACGATGTCCTTTCAGCTCCAGAGCGGAAAGCAGGTCATCCAGTCCGCTGTAATCCTGTTCGATTACAATATCGTAAATAGGTTTGCTTTCCTTATGAATTGTAATTTTTTTGCTCACAGTTTGAATCCCCCCTACGTTTTTAAATATCAAGAAATTCGAAAGAATCCTCTACCTCAGCAGGAATCTGTTCTTCTGCTGTTGGCATCTCCAGAGAAATCTTATCTAGTGGAAGCTCCTCCTCTACTGTTGCTGCTACTGACGCCTCTTCTGACACCTTTGGCTCTGTTATTTCTGCTTTCGGCTGCTCCTCTTCCAGAACCTCTTTTGCAGCAGCTGCAAAGGCTTCTTTTGCTTCATTTTCTACATTAGAAAGCTGTTCTGCCAAATCAGCTAAATCTTCCGTGTCTGAGGTGGCATCAAAGGATGGTATTTCGATATTAATTGGTTCAAAGGCTGGAAGAGAATAAGCTTTTGAATCCAAGAGCTCCATCTGGGCATTTAATATCTGCTTATACTGCTGGCGATAATTTTCAAATTGCTGCATCAATACAACTGTCTGGTTTTGAATCTTATCTATGGCCTTTTTTGCATCAGAAAGGGTCATCTGTGCTTTTACAGTTGCATTTTTTTCGATAGCAGCAGCCTTTTTTAAAGAGGCTGCTTTGGTAGATTCTGCTGTTTTTTCTGCCACAAGAAGGGTTTTTTGCAGAGTGCTTTCTAAATCCTTATAATACTGAAGCCCCTCATTTAAAACAGCAAGCTTATCCCTAAGCTCAACATTTTCTTTATATACCTTTTCATAGCTTTCAAAGATTTCTTCCAGGAAATCATCCGTTTCTTTCTTTTTATATCCAAAACCGCTCTTTAATGCTTTCCCTTGCATTTCTACTGGTGTTAACATAATAATTTCCTCCTAAAGTTTATTAATATTAGTAAATAAGTAATACAACCCGGTATTTATTTTTCTTTGTCTGGCTGCCGCCATCCATATACTGAAAACGTCCCATGCCTCTAACAGAAATAATATCTCCCTCTTTTGGAACAAAGCTATTAGAAGTAATCAATCTACCGTTCACAAAAACCTTACCGCTACTAATCAATCCGCTTAAACTGGAACGGGAAGAATGAAAGGCAGTAGCTAAAAGAGAGTCCAGGCGGATAGAGCTTACTGTACCAATAACCTCTTTTCTCTCCAGACTGCCGGAAACCGCATTACCGGAAGACTCTATAAGCATCACAGAGGTATGCTTTATCCTTGTTAGCTCTGAACACAGAAACTCCTTAATATCTCTGTGACAGAACAAATAAGCACAATTTTCTCCTACAACGATATCTCCAATTTTACAACGGTCAATTCCCAGATTTAAAACAGCTCCCAGATAATCACGATGCGTCAAACGGTCACTGAATTTTTTGTTTAATGGAGAAATCAAAAGGCTGGCAATCGGATAATCAATATTAGGAAAAGAGTCATCTTCATAAAAACAGACAACTCTTCTTTCAGCTTCCTCATAACCGCCCCAAAGGGCATAGTTAATAAAAGATATTTCTTTTAAGTTTGAAAATAAAAGACTTATTTCATTTAAATTTAAAAAATCGGAATAGGTGCAGATACCTCGATGATACGCTGTATTTGCAAGCTCTGTAAGACGTTTTTTAAAAAGCTCGTCTTCTTTTGTCAGGTTCATGATTTTCCTCCTAATAGCTGCTTAGCTGATAAAACAGAGTCTGTAAATAGGAAAATAAAAGCAGGGCAATCATAGGTGAAAAATCTCCCAGGCCGCTTTTGAAAACAGAATGCTTAAGCAACAGCTGAATCAATGAAAAAATCGGCTGTAAAAGCTCATATAGAACCCTGCGGATAGCTGATCCAGGAAACCATACACTTATAATATACAAAAACAACACGCCCTCCAGTATAATAAAAAAGTAATATAAGGCGAGAAAAATCATTGAAAGCATGCGTTAAAACTCCTTATTCAAGTTTGGTACGCCAAAACCAATATCAGCAAGATCCAGATAATCACCAGAAATATCTACTGTATCCGGTGAGAAAATAAAGATATACTTGGAAATCTGGTGAAGCTTTCCATTGATTGCATATACACACCCGGAAATAAAGTCCATAATCCGCTGGGCTTCATCGGAATCAAAGCCTTCGAGGTTAACTACAGCTGCTCTTCCTGTCAGTAGCATATCACAGATATCCTGGGAATCCTCAAAGGAAGAAGGCCTCATGATACATACTTCAAAGCCGCGGGAGGTTGTGCGAATTGGCACAATTTTATTATTTGTCGTACGTTCCATACGAGAGGATGGACGTTCCTTTTTCGCCTCAGGTACTTCTTCTCTTTTTACAGGACGTTCCCTGTCTGCAAATTTTGGTGCCAAAGCCTCCTTCTGGCGAGAAGGTAAAGCTGTAGGCTTTACCTTCTTAGGCTCTAACTCTTCCTCTTCTTCAAAATCATCAATATAGTCTTCGTAATCATCTTCGTTTAATTTTAATGAATTAATAAAGTTTCTTACAATATTTGGCATATTAAAATCTCCTTATCTTCCACCAAAAATACCGGTACCAACTCTTACATGGGTAGCACCCTCTTCTATGGCTATTTCAAAGTCACCTGTCATTCCCATTGAAAGTATCTCCATATTAATATTATCAATGTTTTTACTTTTGATGTCAATATTTAATTTCTTTAAATTGCGAAAATGTATCCTGTTTTCTTCTGGATTTTCGACAAAAGGAGCAATCGTCATCAGTCCACGCACCTTTATATGAGGCAGGGAAGAAATGGCGGTAACAAGCTCCAGGGTATCCTCTGGATAAACTCCGAATTTACTTTCCTCTTTTGCAACATTTACTTCAAGCAGAATTGGGCATATGATATTTTTCTTTTCTGCCTCCAGGTTAATCTGCTCAGCAAGCCGCAGGCTGTCAACGGAATGAATCAGATGTACCTTATCTACAATATATTTTACTTTATTCCGTTGCAGATGGCCGATCAGATGCCAGTTTAAAGGCGCTTGAATCTCAGCCTCCTTATACGTTAGCTCCTGTACTTTATTTTCGCCAAAATCAATGATTCCGGCTTCCATTGCCTCTTCAATCATTTCAATGGGCTTTGTTTTACTGACGGCCACTAAAGTGACCTCTTTTCTGTCTCTTCCGGCACGCTTACAGGCTTCATATATCCGTCCTTCTATTTCTGCCAGTTTTTCCTTTATCATAAAAATCAATCCTTCTTTTTTTGATTTACAATTTCTGACTCACTAATTGCATTCGCATCGACTACAATATGATCGTAAGCCGATAAACCATAGGCGGTTCCTTTTTTTACAATAGCATATTCCTTATTGGCATATTCCTTCTCAATAACCCGGAATACTGCATAACCTTTATTTACATTGTACACGCCTTCCAGTGTACCTGTTTTAGAAAGCTCGTATTCACTCCCCGAATCAGCTTTTTGTATCGTATCTCCAGCAGACAGATTCTCGGACTCAATATAATAAAAACCATCTTCTGTTTCGTAAAAAACAGTAACTGGAGTAAAGGTATATTCAGCCTCGCCTTTTTTATTGAAGGCTTCCTTAATGACACCCATTGTATTTTTCGTACCACCGATATTCACATAGTCCGTCGGAACCATTAAGAATTCCTTTTCCAAAATGGCAGTAACCGGTATTTTTAAACCTTGTGCTGAATTCAGTAAAAGCTCAATATCCAGATAGCGGTCATTCATATAGCGGATGACATATTTATTAAAGGATAAAGCAGCAAAATAATCTCCTCCATTTTCCAAGAAAGTTAGGCCTGCAACTGTCTTTACTTCATCCTTTTTGAAAATAACAGTAACCTTTTCCTTTTCTTTTAGCTTATCATACTGGGTGTCGGTCAGGGCAATGACAATCTGCCAGTCCTCACTGTTAATCATTTTGTATACAGGATCTCCCGATTTTACGGCTTCACTGGAACGGAGCTGGGTTCTTTCTTCCTTCATATTCTCAAAGTCGGCCTTGGTTATAGCAGAAGCCTTAAGAGCCTCTTTTCCATCCATCGTATAGCTGATGATGCCGCTTTTCTTTGAAGAAACCAAAGAAAAGAAGCTTTTGTCACCAGTGGATTTCATGATTTCCTTTAAATTAGATACCAATGTACTGCTTCCTGTTTCTAAAACCGTATTTTCCAAATCGTAGCAAAAATCCTTTACAGCACTGTAATTGCTGTCTGTATAAGATTTTCGGAAAGAAGAAATATCATTGCGGATTCGGGCACGATCATCGGCAGAAACCGTGCCTTCTTCATCACTTTCCATAATTTGATTGTAAATACTACCATTTTCATCTACGGAGTAAATAATATCATTTTTCCCGATACGCTCACCTTCACCAATATAATAGTTGATATAACCGGCTCTGTCCGTATAATAAATAGTTTCATCCCGTAGAGCAATCCCCTTGAAGTGATTATCATCAGCAATACTTTTTTCTGTTACTTCATAGATGCTGGTAGGATCCTTTTGAAAATAACTGACACAAATGACAATCATATAAACCAGAATAATTAAAAAAATAATTACTCCAAGGTTAATATGAATTGGTCTTCTATATCGTCTTACATTACTATGCCTATTTGCCAAGAAAATGCCTCCATTTTTTAACACATACTGACTATTAATTATACTAAATTTCTATTTAAAAAGAAAGTATAAATTTTTACAAATGTAAAAGACAGACTGTCTCCAATCTGTCTTTCACGCTTATGTAAGGAAAATTTATTTATAAAGCAACAATGATGTCTTTTTGTACACTTTCTGGTATTTGCTCTTTATTCAATGATACGCTTAATACAAAATCAATATGGAAGGCTTCAGAAATCTTGGTGAGCTTTTTCAAAACCTCTTCAAGACCTGCCTCTTCTACACAGGCAACCTTCAAAAAGCTGTCCAGATACACTTTTTCCAAATCATGGTCCTGGGAAATAATACCACAGATAAAGCCAAGAAATTCATTATAATTGGAAACGAGAAAATCCTTTACATTGATAAGACGTACTTTGTTATTTAACTCATACATATGCTTGGTGCTTTTGTCAAGGTAAACTACATTGCCATTAGCTGTTTTGATATCTGTATTTACCTTTTCCAGAAGAATTTTTGTTTTGCCTTTACCTTTTTCGCCTGCAATAATTTGTATCATTGTAATCTCCTCCTTAATTCACTACAAATTCTCACGAAGATGGGAAAAATTTGCAGAAATTTGTTTTAATTGTATAGCTTTTGAATAACTATAGGATAATTATAGTACGAAATTTACAAAAATACAACTACTAAATCAGTAAATTTATAAATATTTTTATTCTTCCATTTGCAGTAGCTGAAACATCTGTGAAAACAGCGTATCTCCGGTCTCAGATTTAAAAATAACAGAAATAAAGGAATGACCACTTTTATTTTTACTTAAAAGAACAAGACAGGCCCCCGCTTTACCGGTAGTTCCTGTTTTACCACCAATTACAGTGACTCCATCGGGAACTGCTTCTTTTCCGATGAGATATCGATTCGTTGATTCGTAGGAAACTGTATGTGTAACCCCGTCTTTATCTTCGTAGGAAATCCTACAGGATGGTGACTGTATAATGGATAAAAAGGTATCATCTTTGATGCATTCATTAAAGATTAAATAAACATCGTAGGTTGTAGTATAATGTTTACTATCATGAAGTCCGTGAGGATTTACAAAATGAGAGCCAGTTGCTCCGATTCGCTTTGCTTCTTCATTCATAAGAGCTGCAAATTTTTTTTCACTTCCTGCAATGTGTTCTGCAATAGCAATTCCAGCATCATTTCCAGAATAAATTAAAAAAGCACATAACAAATCTTCCAGAACGATTTTATCACCTTCCTGGAAGCCGCACTTTTTCGCACCCCATTCACTGATATGAGATGCTCTATAGCTTACCGTTACTGTATCCGTCAGATTGCCGTATTTTAAAGCAACAAGTGCAGTCATAATTTTCGTCACACTGGCTGGATAAAGCTTCTGGTAAATATTGTCTGCATAAAGTACCTTTTTATCTGTAATATCAAAAATCAGGGATGAAGCAGCGTCCATACCGTTTATATAATCAACATCCCTATTTTTAGGAACAACACATAAATCCTTCGTAAAGGGTATTGCTTCTGTTAGTGATGAACCACCTATAACCCCATAAATAGGAAGTTCCGACTGCTTCTTCCGAAAACAGCCTGTCAGAAAAAGGCTGCCTGCTAAAAGAAAGCAGAAACACCTAATCGAACCCCAGTTAGTTTTTAAGAATTTCACGCCACTCCAGATCTCCTCTGTCTAATGCCTTGATTAACAGCTCTGCTGTAGCAAGATTAGTTGCTAACGGGATATTATGCATATCGCACAGCTTTACGACATTATCAACATTTGGCTCATGGGCTTTTGCATTAGGATCCCGAAGAAAAATAACTAAATCAATTTCGTTGTGCTCAATCTGAGCTCCCATCTGCTGTTCACCGCCTAAATGACCGGCAAGAAATTTATGAACGGAAAGATTGGTAACTTCCTCTATTAGTCTTCCAGTCGTGCCGGTTGCATAAATTGTATTTTTACTTAAGATACCGCGATAAGCAATACAAAAGTTCTGCATCAGCTTTTTCTTTGCGTCATGTGCAATCATTCCAATATTCACAAGAATACCTCCTTTTATTTATAGTAAAGTTATAACATAGAAAATCCACCATGTCTACCTCTGGATGAAGATTGATAATCAATATTTAATATTAGCCCGATACCAATCATACTGCCAGCCATGGAGCTCAGGCCTGCACTTAAGAACGGAAGAGGCAAGCCTGTGTTTGGGAGCATACGGGTAGCTACGCCAATATTAGCAAATATCTGAAACATAAACATTGCTGCAATTCCAATAGCAATTAACATTCCAAGACGGTCATAGGCGGCTCTGGATGCTTTTACACAAAGGATAACAACAGCCGCCAGCAAGGCAATTATGATACAGCTTCCAATAAAACCTACTTCTTCTCCAATCACAGAAAAGATAAAATCAGCCTCATTAATATCAACGTATCGATAGCCACGGGTATCAGAGGCGTTGGACATAAAAGACTTTCCAATCAGCTGTCCTGAGGCAATTGCCTGTACTGAATGATTCTGCTGGTACATGGTCGAATTTGCATATTTTTCAGGATTTAAAAAGCCGATAATACGTTCTAACTGATAATCCCTCAAAATAACCTGATACGGCTGCTGAATGTACCAGAACAAGGCAATAAATGCCGGAACACCGATACCGAGGATCGGCAGTACAATCTTATAAGATAATCCTGCAGTAAATGTCATAATAGCAAATAAAAAAATCATAACCATGCTGGAGGATAGATCTGATTGTACCAGAACAAAACCTGTTGGCAGTACCATGATAAGCGTAGCCATCACCAGAGTACGGAGCTGGTTCATACGTTCTTCTCTCTTATCCAGAAAAACAGCCAACGTCAATACCAAAATAATCTTTGTAAGCTCTGAAGGCTGCAAATTGATTCCTGGCAAATCCAGCCATCGGTAGGAACCGGTATTTAAATCCGTACCGAGCGGTGAAAATTTGGTGGCAGCAACCATCAAAGTTCCAACGATATAATATAGTATTACAAATCGGCATATAAAATGATAGTCAATGAAAGAAACAAAGCTTGCAATAATAAGCCCGGCAACCAGTCCAAAGAGCTGTTTCTTAAAAGCTCCCGGTCCTTTTTCTGCTCCGCTGGCAAGGCCGATAAACCAGGCCCCTGCAATGCCAAGTATTGTAACTACAAAAAGTAGAAAAAAATTATATCGTTTTAATGCCAAAGTCAGCTTCTGTTTTGAAAAATTCAAGTCAAAACTCCTTGTATTACGCATTTACAATCCATCCTTACTATTTGCTGGTATGTCTTAAATCTTTGATTGGAATGTTTGCGAAAAGTGCTGGCACAGCTCCATTATTACCTTCAGATTCTGTCTGGGTAATTTTAATATCTAACCCTTCAACGTCAATTTCAACATATTTTGAAATTACCATAATAATATCATTTTTCATCTGCTCCATAATTTCTGGAGAGCAGTTTGCACGGTCTGATACTAAAACCAGTTTCAGTCTGTCCTTGGCTACATTTCCAGAGGACTTTTTCTTAAAGAAATCTGCAAAACCCATAATAAAAATCCTCCTTAATTCTTCTTAAATAAGTTCGTCAGCTTGGACATAAATCCGGTTTTCACAGATAAATCAAGCAATGGAACATCTTCCCCAATAACTCTGCGGCAGATATTCATATAAGCTTGTCCAGCAAGTGTGTCATTTCCAACCAATGGTTCACCCTGGTTCGTAGAAATAACGATATTTTCATCATCAGGAACAATACCAATTAAATCAATGGCCAGGATTTCTACTACGTCATCAGCAGACATCATGTCGCCTCTTTTTACCATATCCGGACGCAGACGGTTTACAATAAGATGTGTATTCTTCAGTTCATTTGACTCTAACAGACCGATAATACGGTCAGCATCACGAACTGCAGATACCTCTGGAGTAGTAACTACTAATGCACTGTCAGCACCTGCAATCGCATTTTTGAAGCCCTGTTCAATACCGGCAGGACAGTCCATTAATATGTAATCAAATTCCTCTCTCAGCTCGTCTGCCAGCTTTTTCATCTGCTCCGGAGTTACGCTTGTCTTATCTCTTGTCTGTGCAGATGGTAAGAGATACAGATTTGGATAACGCTTGTCCTTTATCAGTGCCTGCTTGATACGGCAGTTACCTTCTACTACATCCACCAGATTGTATACGATCCGATTCTCAAGGCCTAAAACAACATCAAGATTTCTAAGTCCTATATCCGTATCAATTAATACGACTTTTTTATTCAGCTTTGCCAAGCCTGTTCCTACATTGGCTGTAGTTGTAGTTTTACCAACACCGCCTTTTCCAGATGTAATTACAATTACTTCTCCCATTTTAATGGACCTCCATTCTCTTGTTTACCTTTTTATTTTAAAATAAATGAATGTCATTTATAACATCTCTGCTCAAAGGCTCAATATACAGATTGCCGTTTTCAAGGTAAGCAATCTGTGTATTCCTGATATTATTCTTTGCCGCTATATTTGGCTGATCCGGACAACGTGCAATAACCTCTGCTATTTTAACCTGTACCGGTGCCATGTCAAGGGCCAGAACAAAAGCATTTTGGTTGCCGGAAACACCTGCATAGGCATTTCCCTTCAAGGCTCCAAGGACAACAATGTTGCCAGTAGAAACGACCTTGGCTCCCGGATTGACATCCCCTAAAATAATAATACTTGTCGCTACCTCTAAAACCTGGCCACTACGAAGATTCCCCTTATAAAACTGGCCGGTATTGGTATTTAATTCCATCAGACGGTCATTCAGGCTCTTTTCCATAATAGCCTGCTTACGCTCATCTGTTTCAGTGACACATACTATATTTAAATCGGTAGTATCATCAATAATATCCAGAATTTCCCGCTGTTCTTTGTCTGAAAGAGTTCTGCCTTCAAAGCTTAAGGCCATGGCAGCATCGCCTAAAAAAGCGGCAGAAGCCTGTAGCTTAACTCGAATTCTTTCTTTTAATTCTGCAAAGTCCAAGGAAGCATCCAGCACAAGAATAATGCCGGATTTAGTACCCTTTATGATTACCGAATTGTCCATAGCATTTCCTCCTGTAATTAGTCTGCAACTCTTCCGCTGACACTTACATTATCATCATCATTGGAAGAAGTATCCTTAAAATAATATTTATAAATATCCCTTGCTGTAGTCGCAGCATTGGTAGAGGTGTAACCATTTGGTATGGTAACCGTTACTGCGATTTTTGGTTCTTCATATGGTGCAAAGGATACAAATAATGCATGGTTTGGATGAGATTTACTTTCCTGGGCAGTACCCGTTTTACCAGCAACTGTAAAGCTTAACTTGTTAAACAGATAAGAAATAGAGCTTTCAGGACCATATACTACTTTATACAGCCCGGATTTTAAAAGGCTGAAGATTCGGGAAGAAATAGAAAGCTTATTATAGATTTCTGCTTCATTGTCCAGAATGATATTTCCATCCAAATCCTTTACCTTATCTACTATGGTGAGATTATAACAGGTACCTTCATTGGCAACCGTAGTAATGTAGCGTGCCAGCTGGGCAGGGGTAAAGTTATTCGTACCCTGGCCGATTGCCGAACGAATTGAGTCACTATCCGAGATATGAGGCTCATATTCATAAAGCTCAATTCCTGATGTCTCTCCTAATCCAAACATTTTAGCATATTTTTCCAAAGTTTTCAAACCTTTTTCGCTCTTATAAACACCATTTTTTAGACTCATGCGGTATCCCATTTCATAAAAGAAATAATTACAGGATACGCCAATGGCATCTGTTACATCCAGATGGCCATGAGAGCCTGATGTTTTCCAGCATTTGGCAGGATGCTCCTTATCTACCTTATCAAAAGCTACCGGTGAATTGACCCGTTCAACAGGCTGCAAGACACCACTGTCTAAGGCTGCAGTTGCCGATACCAGCTTAAAGGTAGAACCTGGTGCCGTCTGCTGCTGTAATGGACGGTTCATAAGCGGATAGGCCTTGCTTTCATTTAAATAAGCAAAATATTCCGAATCAATCCGGTTTGCAAACTTATTGTTATCATAGCCAGGATAAGAAACCAATGCCAGTACCTCTCCGTTGCTTGGATCGGTAACAACAGCAGAGCCGGAGCATGGCTCCAGTGCCAGCTGGCCTGGAGTGATTTTCAGCTTTTTAATCTGGTCAATCAGAAAACTATAGGCTGATACTCTTCCACTATTCAGCTTTTCAATCTGTCCCTCATCATATTCCAAAACACCCTGGTCAAACAACAAAATACAGATTTCCCGGCCTGAAAGTTTATAGGAAAAAATCATAGTACGATAGATTTTTTTAGTAAAGCTCTTGTCCTGCTTAAGAGCCTTTTCAATATAATCCAGAAGCTTCTCATAAAGCTCCTCCGTACTGTAAAAATCATCGCCTGCTTCCAACTGGGTAAGGTCAATCCAATTGTTTGCAATTGCCGTTTTTAACAAGCGGCTTAAGCTTGTTTTATCTGCGATATAGTCCTTATAAACACTGTTATTTATGTCAATGGAATCTGTAAGCAGTACTTTATTGGACTTTAACATGGAGTAAACATAATCAAGGTATTCCTCCATAGTATTACCATAGCTTTTATTGGCCTTTTTCTCCTCAGAGGATAGAACATTTTTTATCGATTTCAATGCATTTTTTTCCTCGGATAAAAATTTCTGGTACACACTTTGTTCAGTGGAGGTTGCATTTTCGTCATCCAGCTTTTTGATATCAATCACATTATTTTCAATCAGAGCATTATAAACCTCATAGATTGGAATTTTAATATTATTTGCAGACTCTCCCTTGGTTCCATAATCCATGCCATTATTAATCTGGGCACAGAGAATGGAAGCTATCTTTTTCTCTAAAATATCATAGGCTTTTTTCTGAAGATCGGCATCTATGGTAATATATAAATCATTGCCTGCCGTAGACTCTTCACGGTCTGTAATATCAATGACCTTGTTATTTTCATTTACAAGGAGCCTTTCCTGCCCTTTTGTTCCATGAAGATAGCTTTCGTATTCCTTTTCCAGACCGGTTTTTCCAATCTGGTCTGTCTGTGTATACTTATCTGCTTCACCAGAGGCTTCAAGCTCAGCAAGCTCATCTGCAGTTACTGTTCCTGTATACCCAAGAATATGAGCAAAATATTTGCTGTCATTATAAACGCGGTGTGTTTCCTGGACAATTTCAACTCCAGGAAGCTCTGCACTGCTTTCTTTAATGGCAGCAACCGTTTTATCTCGCAAATCCGTTGCAACAGTGCTTGGAAGCCAGCTTTTATATCGGTTCATAAACAAAGAAAAACGAATAGACATAATTTTTAAGGTATCTTCCACACTGTAGTTTTCTGAGATATTAAAGCAGCAGGAACCATTGCCATCGGAACGGATATAGTCATAAATATCCTGGGCACTGGCATTTGCCTGCTCGGTACTCAGCTTTTCTTTATTGGATAGAGAATAAACATCCTTTTTAAAGCGTATCAGGGAATTTCCCTCAACGGTAAATTGAAGATTACCACCCTCATCCTGCACAATGGAAAAATCAGAAATAATACTATCTCCGTTTTCTTCGATCAGCTGAATCAATTCATAAATCATGGAATTCTTTTCTTCATTCGTTGTCAGAGCTCCGATGTCTTCAACTGTAACAGAGTAAGATAATTCATCATAAGCTAAGAGCTTACCATTGCGGTCATAGATATTACCCCGGGTGCTTTTTAAGTACCTAAGCTTTTCGTCCCGGATAATGCTTTGATTCTTATAGGTCTGTCCTTCAATAATCTGAAGGACAAAAATCTGCCGAATCAGTAAAAAAAACAGTATAAAAAATATAATGGAAACAGGGAATAATCTGGACTGTGCAACACCCTTGATCTTATTCCAAATTGAATCCAGCATCTTTTTCAAGCCTCCCTTTTTTCCATTTTCTCCAACCAGCTGTTGATTGTATGAAACAGCTTGTAGAATAAAACAGACAATAAAACAGTGTAAATCAGCTCTGGGAGCATAATTCTCCTTAAATAGAAAAAGAAATTAAGCCGTCCCCGGAGCAGAAATTCAAATACATAATATAAAAAATCATAAATAAAGTCACTGGCAGCTACTAATACTACAGGAATAATAATATCATCACTGTAATACATTTTATTAACAAAACCGTTTATATAACCAATGAGCATATAGATAAAAGCATATATGCCTACAACATCTCCAAAAATACAATCTACTAAAAGACCGCAGCAAAAACCGATGTAAAGTCCTTCCTTTTCTCCTCGCATATAGCCAAAGGCTACGGTAAGAATCAGTAAAAGATTTGGCACGACATCTGCCAGAGAAAGCATCTGAAATATCGTTGTCTGAAGTAAAAAACAGACGGTAATCAGCAGAGCAAGTGTTATAAAACGTTTCATTTCAGAGAATCTTCTCCTTCTAGTAAGTAATGGCTTCCTTAGGAAGCTCTTTTTTCAGTTCGGTAATGACAAGAACTGTATCCAGAGAATCAAAGGATACAGCAGGTGTTAAATAACCTGACTGGGTCATATTAGAGGAATCTACAGAAATACTGTTGACATAACCAATCAGTATTCCTTCCAGGTAACGGTCACTGATATGAGAGGTAACAATTTCATCTCCCTCTTTAATATCAGCATCCCTATCAGCTAGCTCAAGTTCAATTAATCCCTGGTCAATCAGCTCCAGATTACCTTTAACATTACAAATATCAGAGGATTTTAATGTCATACTGCTGACATTGCTTTTATCGTCAATAATGGTACGAACCTTGGACCAGTTCTCACCTACTTCAGTGATAATGCCGACAAGACCATCCCCTGCAATCACATTCATATTGACAGAAAGGCCATCCTTGGAGCCCTTATCAATACAGAACTGGTTATACCAGTTGTTGGAATCACGACTGATGACTCTGGCAGCAACCTTTGGGTAACTGGCATATTTTTCATCCAGTTTATAAAGCTTACGCAGGTCATCCAGTTCGTATCTTTCCTGCTGCAATATTTTATTTTCATAAGAAATATTAGCCAATTCTTCTTTTAACTGGTTGTTTTCTTCAATCAGCTTTTCCATCGTTGTAAATATCTGTGCTCTGTCGAAAAACCAGGTTCCTACAGAGTTGATACCCTTCTGCATCGGAGTAACAACTTCACCAGCAAAGCTTTTTACCGGTGCCAGCTTTTCCTCGTACTGAAAGGAAACGATAATCAGTACAAAGCAAATCAGTGAGAAAGCAATCAATACGACTTTAGGCTCAATAGGAAGCTTTGTTCTACGCCTCATATTGCCCTCCTTTTATTACAAATTCATTTACTTTAATTTTGCTTTCGAAAAAGCGGTCTGAATAACACCGGCTGACAGCTTATTGGAACCGCCGTTTTCAATCAAGGAGCCAAGTCCGTTAGCTACGGTATTTTCAGGATCCTCTGCCAGGTTGACATTTAAATTGGTCTCATGGGAAAAGAGCTTGTCCAAATCCCGCATTTGGGAGCAGCCGCCGGTTAAGTAAAGACCAGAACGGTAAATATCTGCGGAAATTTCCGGTGGAGTTCTCTCTAAAATCATTTTTACAGAGTCAATAATGGTAATTAGAAGCTCTTTTACTACCTCGTTCACTTCATCAGAAAAAATTTCCATTTCACAAGGAAGTCCGGTTACAACATTACGGCCACATACAAATAAGGACTCCTTTTGATCCGCATAGGCAGATACCAGATTAGTTTTGATATGCTCTGCTGTCTTATCGCCAATCACCAGATTATAACGCTTTTTTACAAAAGCTTTAATTGCCTCATCAATGCGGTTGCCACCCAGGGGAAGAAGCTTGCTTAGCACGATACCGCCCAGGGAAAGAATAGAAATCTCTGTTGTATCAGCTCCAATATCTACCGTCAGGACGCCGTGGGCATTATAAATGTCTAACCCCATGCCAAGGGCTGTTGCAATCGGCTTTTCTACCATACCAATGGTTTTACTCTTTACACTGGAATTTACAATTAAGTCGTGGAAGGATTTTTTTTCTACCTCTGTAATATCGGTTGGAACAGCAATCAGAAAATCAGAGGCAGCACCAAAGGCTGTCTTTTTTCCAATCAGCTGTTCAAAGAAATGGTTCAAAAGCATCTGCATATGTGCAATTTCAGCGATAACACCAAGCTTTACCGGATAGGACACACTAATATGCTTTGGTGCTTTTTCACACATTTCATAGGCTTCATCACCAGCTGCAATCAGATCCTTTTTATTGGCAATGGCAATGACATTTTTTTCGTCTAAAACAATACCTTCACCCTTTTTGTATATTTTTATCTTACTGGTTCCAAGATCGATACCAAACATCTTTTTTGACATTATAAAAATCCTTTCTCTTTTAAACTGATATATTCATTATCTCCAATTATGATGTGATCCATAAGCCGGATTCCCAATAAATCTCCCGCATCCTTAATCCGTCTGGTAGTTGCCAGATCGGCGTGGCTCGGCTGCGGATCTCCGCTGGGATGATTATGGAGAAGTACAATGAATACAGCTCTATGCTTTAGTGCCAGGAGAAAAATCTCCCTTGCTTCCAGCGGAGAGGAATTAACCGTCCCGGCAAAAACTACAGATTCCTTTATAATATGGCATTTCGTATCCATCATAACAAGAATGACTTTTTCCTGCAAAAGGTGCCGCATCCTGGGAATATAACGTCTGGCCAGTTCCTTTGGTCCATGGAAGGACTTTTTTTCTACAGAAAAGCTGGAAATACGTTTTCCAAGCTCTACTGCTGCTAAAAGCTGTATTGCTTTGACACGTCCAATTCCCGGAAGCTCCATTAGCTCCTGCATGGTTGTATAAGCCAGAAAAGAAATTCCCTCATTATTTTCTTCCATAGAAAGAAGACGCTGTGCCAATTCAACCGATGACTCGGTACGGGTACCGCTTTTAATAATAATCGCCACAAGCTCTGCGTCTGATAAAGCCTCTGCACCTAACTGCTCACATTTCTCATAGGGCTGCTCAGATAATGGGAGTTCCTTTGTAGTTATATGCTGTTTTTTCATATTTTCTGTGGTCAGAAACCATCCGCCTAAAACTTCAAAGTACATTTTAACATAAAACAGCTAATTTGTATACCTAACTTTCCCAACAAACTATGACAATTTTATTAATTTTTCTTCATATAATTTCTGCAAAGACATTAGAATACCAAGCTTCGCATGATACCAGGTAAGTCCGCCCTGGAAATAGACGGCATATGGTGGTTCAATTGGTGCATCGGCAGAAAGCTCTATTGAAGAGCCTTGAATAAAGGCACCTGCTGCCATGATAACATCAGAATGATAGCCTGGCATGGCCCATGGCTCTGGAGTCACAAAGCTGTCTACCGGTGCTGCTGCCTGAATGCCCTTGCAAAAAGCAATAATCCGCTCAGGGGAGCCTAAGGTAACAGCCTGAATAATATCATAGCGTGGCTCAGAACCGTTTGGAATAACTGGAAATCCAAGCTTTTCATAAGCATTAGCAGCAAAAATCGCACCTTTTAGTGCACCGGACACGACCTGAGGTGCCATGAAAAAGCCCTGGAACAGCTGATTGTTAATCCCAAGGGTTGCACCGACTTCTTTTCCAAGTCCAGGAGCCGTCAGACGATAAGCACAGTTATCAACGTACTCTTCCTTTCCAACGATATAGCCACCGATTGGAGCCAGTCCGCCTCCCGGGTTTTTAATCAAAGAACCGACACACAAATCAGCTCCTACATCACTTGGCTCTAGGCTCTCCACAAATTCACCGTAGCAGTTATCTACCATACAGATTATATCCGGCTTAACACTCTTTACAAAGGAAATCAGTTCTCCAATCCGTTCTACAGAAAGGGTTGGACGGGTCTGATAGCCCTTGGAACGCTGAATAGTTACCATTTTGGTTCTATCATTCATTGCCTTTTTAATGCCATCAAAATCAAAGCTGCCATCCGGCAGAAGGTCTACCTGGGCATAGGTTACACCGTATTCTGCCATAGAGCCCTTGGTTGGCTGGATACCGATAACACCCTCCAGAGTATCATAGGGTTTCCCAACTGGGGATAAAAGCTCGTCCCCAGGTCTTAAATTTGCAGCCAGTGCTGTACTTAAGGCATGGGTTCCACAGGTCAGCTGTGGACGCACTAGTGCAGATTCCGCATGGAAGGCAGAGGCATAAACGGCCTCCAGGGTCTCTCTTCCGATATCATTGTAGCCATAGCCGGTAGTGGCAGCAAAATGTACATCACTGACTCGGTTGTCCTGCATAGCCTTGATTACTTTAAGTTGGTTGTATTCAGCAATTCGGTCAATTTCATCAAAACGCTCCTTAAGACCATCTAAAATATCTTCACAAAAATTCATAATCTCTTTGGAAATGGAAAGCTCCTGATAAATATGATTTAACTGTTCTTTCATTTTTATCCTCTTTTCTCTTCCCAGGGAAGAATCCCCTGTATTTTAAGTTGTCCAAGTATAGCATCTAAAAGCTCCTCCTCAGACATATACTTACTTTTATCAAGCCAGATAACCTCTTTCTCTCTTTTAAACCAGGTTATCTGTCTTTTTGCAAAATGTCTGGTATCACGTTTTAAAATATAGATAGCTTCTTCAAGAGTTGAACGCCCCTCCAGATAAGCAATGATTTCCTTGTAGCCAAGGCCCTGCATGGAAACCATCTCCTTTTTGTAGCCTCTTTGTAAAAGACCTTTCACCTCTTTTACAAGCCCATTTTCCAGCATCTTATCAACCCGTTTGTTAATCCGATCATACAAAAGTGCCCTGTCATTAGTTAAAACAAAGTAGGCAGCATTATAGGGACTTATTTTCTGTCGTTCTTTTTCGTTGTGTGCAGAAATAGGCTCGCCGGTCTGGTTATAATACTCCAGGGCACGAATGACCCGCTTTACATTATTGGGATGAATTTTTTCTGCCGAAGCCGGATCCACCTGCTTCAGCCTTTCATGAAGAGCTAGTTCTCCCTGCTCCCTAGAAAAGCTCTCCAGCTCCCTACGAAAAGACTTATCCTCTTCATTTTCTGTAAAATCAATGTCATAAAGCACTGCCTGGATGTAAAAGCCGGTACCACCTACCAGAATCGGAATTTTTCCCTTGGCATAAATCTGGTCTATATAGTACTTTGCCAGCTGGGAAAAGCGGACTACATTAAAGCCCTCCTCCGGAGAAAGTTCATCCACCAGATAATGTGGAATTCCCTGCATTTCCTCCGGTCTTATCTTAGCTGTTCCTATGTCCATATATTTATATACCTGCATAGAATCTGCAGAGATAATTTCTCCGTTTACAGCTTTTGCAAGGGCAATGGAAAGCTCAGTTTTTCCAACAGCAGTCGGTCCTGTCAGTATAATAAGTGGCTGTTTCATTACTTTTTCCTCATACAATACGTTTAAATTTCTTCTCAATCTCCTGCTTTGTCATGGAAACAATAACCGGCCTTCCATGGGGGCAGTGATAGGGATTTTCCAGCGTCATAAGCTCATCAATCAATGCCCTGGCCTCTGCCTCAGAAATCTGTTGATTTCCTTTTACGGCAGCTTTACAGGACATGGATGCAACTTTTTCCAAAATGAGCTCCGGATTTTTTTTGCCATCCTCTTCTACCAGGCTGTCAATCAGCTCCAAAAGCAGCTCTCTTGCTGCAATACCGTATAAATCAGCAGGTACAGCACGAACAGAGTACTCCTTGCCACCAAAATGCTCAATTTCAAAGCCAAGTCGTTCCAAAACTGTAAGATGCTCTTTTAAAGCGGCTTCCTCTCTCATAGTAAAAGAAATAATCAGCGGAGGATTGAGAAGCTGGGAGGTCATTTCTTTTATTTTAAGAGCAGCCATTGTTCGCTCAAATAATACTTTTTCGTGAGCTGCATGCTGGTCAATCAAAAACATTTTATCCCTGTACTCGATAATCCAGTAGGTCTTAAACAGCTGACCGATAATTCGGTGTTCCTTTACCGCTTCCCTGGAAAGCAGCTGCTCTTCAAATAAATCCATCTGCACTGGCGGCTCTGTCAGGACGGCAGGCTTTATAACCTCTGATAATACAGGCAAAATAGCTTCTTCCTCCCGAACAATCGAAGGAAGAGGCAAAGGTACAGTCTCCTGCCGGCGTTTTAGTTCAAAAGGCTCCGGAGCTTTTGTTATCTCCTTTTTTAGGCTTGTCGGTTTTTCCTTTTTTTCCGTGCCGATTACAACCTCCGGTATCAGCTCCCTTCTGGAAAGTGCCTCTGAAATAGCATCGTATACAAATTGGAATACCTCTTCCTGATTACTGATACGGATTTCCATTTTCGTCGGATGTACATTGACATCAATCCGGGCAGGGTCAAGCTCTAATATAATACTGGTAAAAGGGTATCGATGTGTCATGGAATAAGGCTTATAGGCCTCTTCAATGGCTTTGTTGATAATGGCACTTTTTATATACCGCCCATTAATGAAATAATTCATATAATTTCGGTTGCCCCGGGAAATTATCGGTTTGCCGATATAACCTGTCAATCGGAGTCCGTTTTTTTCTGTATTGAGCTCTAGAAGCTGTCCAGCGATATCCCTTCCGTATACATGATAAATAATTTCTTTACAATTAGAATTTCCAGATGTCTGGAGCTTAATCTGGTTGTTATTTATAAATTTAAAGGAAACCTCTGGATGGGAAATGGCCAGACGTTCTACCAGGTCATTTACATACCCCGCCTCTGTCATAGCTGATTTTAAAAACTTCCTTCTGGCCGGTGTGTTAAAAAATAAGTTTCGAACCAAAAAGGTTGTACCATCAGGACAGCCAATCTCTTCTAATGACTTTTCCTGTCCTCCGTCAATGACAAAACGATTTCCTGTAAGACTTCCTTTCGTTTTTGTTACCAGCTCTACCTGGGCTACTGCCGCGATGCTGGCAAGGGCCTCACCCCGGAAGCCCAGGCTGGAAATATGGAACAAATCCTCAGCGGAACGGATTTTACTGGTGGAATGCCGCTCAAAAGCAAGGCGTATCTCCTCCTTTGGGATGCCACAGCCATTATCTGTAATGCGGATAAAGCTTATACCGCCTTCCTTTATCTCTATAGTGACAGCACTGGAGCCGGCATCAATTGCATTTTCTACCAGCTCCTTTACAACGGCAGCAGGACGCTCTACTACCTCTCCAGCCGCTATTTTATTTATGGTATTTTCATCAAGTAAAACAATTCCCATGGTTACCATCTATCCTTTACTTTTGTCTGTAGCTTATAAAGCGTATTTAAAGCATCAATCGGTGTCAGGTTAGCCAAATCCAGATTGCGAAGCTCCAGAATAATATCCTCGGAGGAACGTTTGCTGTCCATAGCATCGAAAATCGACATCTGGAAAGCCTCCTCTGATACTGTAACTGCTGTTGCAGCGGCAATCTTCTTAGCCCGTTGCGTAATATCGTGGTTAGCAAGCTCATCGGCAATTTCTCGGGCACGGCTTAATACACTGGCCGGAACTCCTGCCAGACGGGCTACCTGGATACCATAGCTTTGATCCGCTCCACCTCTTACAATTTTTCGTAAAAATACGATATCATCCCCCTGCTCCTTGACGGCGATACAATAATTATTTACACTATCCAGCTTTCCTTCCAGCTCTGTTAGCTCATGGTAATGAGTCGCAAACAGGGTTTTGGCACCTAAAAGCTTAGGATTACTGATATGCTCAACAACTGCCCAGGCAATACTTAGCCCGTCAAAGGTACTGGTTCCGCGGCCAATCTCATCCAGAATTAAAAGACTGTCTTTTGTTGCATTCCGCAAAATATTGGCTACCTCTGTCATCTCTACCATAAAGGTGCTCTGCCCGGAGGCTAAATCATCAGAGGCTCCTACACGGGTAAAAATACGGTCCACAATACCAATATCTGCACCTTCTGCCGGTACAAAGCTTCCAATCTGAGCCATAAGGACAATCAGTGCCGTCTGTCGCATATAGGTGGATTTACCAGCCATATTAGGTCCTGTAATAATCGAAACACGATGATTTTCGTTGTCAAGATAAGTGTCATTGGCAACAAACAAATCATTTACAATCATCTGCTCTACTACCGGATGACGGCCATTTTTTATATCAATAATTCCCCGTGTATTGATGTGAGGACGTACAAAGTTATTTCGTTCCGCTACCAATGCCAAAGAAGTAAATACATCGGCTCCGGCTACTGCCTTGGCCGTCTTCTGAATTCGTGGTATCTGGGCTGCAATCGAATCCCGGATTTCACAAAATACATTATATTCCAGGGTAAACAGCTTGTCCTCTGCTCCCAGGATAATATCCTCCAGCTTTTTTAGCTCATCACTTGTATATCTCTCGGCATTAGCCAGGGTCTGTTTGCGTACCCAGTGAGGTGGAGCCAAATCCTGATAAGAATTCGTAACCTCAAAATAATAGCCGAATACCTTATTGTATTTGATACGGAGATTTTTGATACCTGTGGCTTCCTTTTCCTTTGCTTCCAGCTCGGCCAGCCAGTCCTTACCCTCGGTTTTTGCTTTCCTAAGAGTATCAATTTCTTCATGATATCCTGTCTTGATGATACCGCCATCCCGAATGGAAATCGGTGGTTCCTCTTCTATGGAATCTTCAATAAGCCGGCATAAATCCTCCAGAGTATCCAAATCTTCACAAATATCCTGCCACAAAGAGCCTGTCAGACTGGTTAATAAAAAACGGATATGCGGCAGCATGGAAAGAGAGGTCTCAAAGGCTATCATATCCCTTGGATTTGCTGTTTTATAGCTGATTTTACTAATCAGACGCTCCAGGTCATATACAGGATTTAAATATTCCCTAAGTTCTTCTCTTGTAATTACATTCTGATTCAGTTCCTCAATCGCATCCAGGCGGCGGTTAATCTCTTCCTCATCAATCAGTGGCTGCTCCAAAAAGCTTCGCAGCATCCTGGCTCCCATAGCAGTTTTCGTTTTATCCAGTACCCATAAAAGAGAACCCCGTTTATTCTTTTCCCGCAAAGTTTCGGTAAGCTCCAGATTTCTTCTGGTAGAGCTGTCCAGCACCATAAAACGGCTGGTAACATAAGGTGTCAGCGTTGTCAGATGAATCAGGGCATTTTTCTGAGTTTCCTGAAGATACTGCATAACTGCTCCTGCAGCAATTGTACCTATTGTATAATCCTTTAGTCCTAATCCATCTAAAGATCCGGTTTTAAAATGCTCTTTCAAGCTCTTAATACACAAATCATCATCAAAATACCAGGGATCCAGGGCAGAGATGGAGATGGAAAGCCGGTTCTTCAAGTCCTCCAGGTCGATACCAGATACATAAAAGGAGTCATTGCAGATAATCTCTGACGGCATAAAACGGTTGATTTCATCCAAAAGCTTACGCTCCGTGTCAATTTCAGTGACATAATAATCTCCTGTAGTAACATCAACAGTAGATACACCGTAGGCATTCGTTGTATAAACGATCCCCATCAGATAATTATTACGGCTTTCGTCCAGAGATTGAGTATTCAGATTTGTACCAGGAGTTACAATACGGATAACCTCTCTTTTTACAATTCCCTTTGCCTGCTTTGGATCCTCTACCTGCTCACAGATAGCAACCTTATAGCCTTTTTCAATTAATTTATTTAAATATGCATCCACTGCATGATAGGGGATACCACACATCGGTGCCCTTTCTTCCATACCGCAGTTTTTTCCTGTCAGGGTGATTTCAAGCTCCTTCGAGCAGGTCAGGGCATCCTCAAAAAACATTTCATAAAAATCGCCCAGACGATAGAATAAAATACAGTCCTTATATTCCTTTTTGGTTTCCAGATACTGCTGCATCATTGGTGTCATTTGTGCCATATTTTTCCCTCTTTATTCATCTATTGTATCCTCTAAAAGATTGTCTCCATCTGCTGCAGTAGTAGCCAGCTCATCGCAGCGTTCATTCTGGGGATGCCCATCATGCCCCTTTACCCAGATAAACGTTACCTGATGCGGCTTTTTTGCCTCCAGCAGTCTTTTCCATAAATCCACATTTTTAACAGGCTCATTCCTCCCACGCTTCCAGCCTTTTTTTATCCAGCCGTCAATCCAATGCTCATTAAAAGCCTTAACAAGATACTGGGAATCAGAATAAAGCTCTACCTCGCAAGGCCGGTTTAAGGCCTCCAGACCAATAATAGCAGCCATAAGTTCCATCCGGTTATTGGTGGTTTTTTTATAACCGCAGGAATACTCACGGATATGCTCACACCCCTTTTGGTCGGTATAGCTCAAAATCGTGCCATAACCGCCGGGACCGTCCGGGTTCCCTCTGGCAGAACCATCGGTATATATTTTAACTAGCATAGTAATTTCTCTCCTTTTTAAGCTAACAATTTATTATACATGAAAAACGGGGGCTAAATCAACCCCCGTTCAGGAAAACCAGAACTTATTTAATAATCCGTCCTACCTTAATCGGTGTACGATAAAAGGCATTGGAAATTTTAATTCCCGTTCGTGCATTACTTGCATGGATTACCTGACCATCACCAATGTACATGGCAACATGGCTGACACGTCCATTACTTCCGTAGAAGAACAAATCACCCGGCTTTGCTTCAGAGGACTTGATTCCAGTAAAGTAGCTTGCCTGGGCTGAAGAGGTTCTTGGAATGGAGTATCCAAAATGCTCGTAGATACGCATAGTAAATCCCGAACAGTCAGTACCATTAGTAAGACTGGTGCCACCATAGACATATTTTCCACCCAGATATTTCTTTGCAAACTCAACCATGTCTGCACGGGTAGAAGAAATACCATTGGCTTCATCGGCCTTTACCTCTCCTACAGCGACAGCTCTTTCCAGCTTGTAAGAAATATCAACAAATTCCTTGGAAACGAAAACCTTTTCACTATCCAGGGTAACGCATACCCAGTTGCCAAGGTCAGCCATCATAGCATCAATATCAATGCCATCTAAGGCTTCCTTATCTTCTTCCTTCAGCTTATCAACAAACTTCTGGACATAGCTCTCTGTCAGCTTCTCTTTTTTTACATCCATCTCTTCCTCGATGCCAACGAGGTCATAGACTCTGGAATCGGTAGTTGGAAGAGTGCGAAGCTTTAAGGTAGTTGTATTAACCGTAGCCAGACGGGTAGCAACCTCTTTTGCATACTCCTCTGCTTCCTCGTCTGTAACAAGATACTCTGCCTTTACCCAGCCGGTTACCTTACCAGATACAATCTTTGCCCAGCCGTCTTTATTAATTTTATAAATATGGCAGCCGGCATTCTTAGGAAGTTTTCCAATGATTGTTTTGTCTTCTCCAGGTCCTTTACGGATATTCAGCCAGTTATCTACCTTGGCAACACCCAGTCTGTCATATACCAGATTGAGCTTAAATTCTTCTTCTTTTTCTTCGGTCTTCTCTTCTGCTGTATCATTTTCGGCTATTATTTTTACCTGTGGGTTTTCCACTTCTGTAGTATCCTCAGAAACAGTCTCCTGTGCATAATTGCTTAAGTTAAGAGTAATACCAGCGACCTCTGTTCCGCTCAAAAGAACTGAGGCACTTGATGGCATAGCTGCTGCAGCAATTACAGTTACACCTGCAATACCAAGGGCCGCCATCCATTTCCTGTTACGGTTCATTTAGCTTCCTCCTCTTGACTCATTTTGTTTATCAAAATAAAATGATTTGTTACAAAATTATTAAAAATTATTACACGAGTATTATAACAATGTGGCATAATTTTGTCAAGAGCAGGAAGCAAAACCTTATATTATAATGCAGACCAGGCCGCCATTACTGTCATTTACAACCTTTTGAATGGCCTCCTGAAGCTTTAACTGACTATCATCTGTCAACTTATGTACCTTATTTTGGATTCCGTCCTCTACCAGCTCACGGATAGATTTTCCAAAAATATTTGTTTCCCAAATACCATTTTTATCATTTCTTCCATTGGCAGCAATATACTGAATTAAGTCCTCTGCCTGTTCCTTTGATCCTACAATAGGGGCTATTTCTGTTTCAATATCAGCACTTATCATATGGATAGAAGGTGCCAGAGCCTTAATTTTAACACCATACCGATTACCATGCTTAATAATTTCCGGTTCCTCCAGCTTAATTTCTGTCAAAGACGGTGTTACCACACCATAGGATCGCTGTCGGACTTCATTCAGAGCAGAACCTACCTTTTCATATTCCTTCTTCTTTTCTGCCAGTTCCCGTAAAATAGAAAACAGCTGGTATTCTCCTTCAATCGGCGTACCGACAACATCACTTAATATCTGGTAATAATACTGGTCGTCAAATTCGACATTAATATCGACATTTCCATTTTCCAAGTTAATTTTATCCAGCTTAAACCGGCGGATATAAGGGCTTTGTGTTTCTAAAAGCTCTGCTCGAACATCCTTTATTAAGGTCAGCTTAGTAAGGATTTCCTTTACCTGACTGAGAAGCTCTAGCTTTAGCCAGTGTTTTCCAGAAAGCATTTCTATCCATTTAGGAAGGTAGAAATTAACACGGCTGACAGGAAAGGCGGAAAGCATTTGAGCCATAATCTGATGAATATCTTCTTTTTTCAACTGCTGGCAGTTTACAGGAAGGACAGTAACATCATATCTATTAGACAAAGTGTCTGCTAAAGACTGGGTGTCCTCGGAATAAGGCCGATTCGAGTTCAAAAGAACAATAAATGGTTTTCCAAGGTTTTTTAATTCACGGATTGTTCTTTCTTCTGGGGCCTGGTAATTTTCTCTCGGTATTTCACCAAAGCTTCCATCTGTTGTAATAACAATCCCTATAGTAGAATGGTCGGTAATAACCTTACGGGTACCTAATTCAGCAGCCTGGGTAAACGGAATTTCTTCTTCAAACCATGGGGTTTTCACCATTCTCTCCTGTTCATTTTCAATATGTCCCTTGGCTCCATCTACCATATAACCAACACAGTCAATCAGACGCACAGATGCCTTTGTATCCTCGGAAAACGTAATTTCTGCAGCCTCCTTTGGTATAAATTTGGGCTCTGTTGTCATAATTGTTTTGCCGGCTGCTGACTGGGGGAGTTCATCCACAGCCCGCTCCCTGCTATGTACATCCTCCATATTGGGAATGACCATCAAATCCATAAAACGTTTGATAAAGGTCGATTTTCCGGTTCTTACCGGTCCTACAACACCAATGTAGATTTCCCCGCCGGTTCGTATTTGTATATCCTTATAAATGCTGTTGTCCATAAAAAAATTCCCCTTCCATACCTGTAAATTTGTGCTGTTACAGTATATGTCAGAGGAGTTCGTTCTTATACCTTTATTAAATCCTTTATTACCTCGCCTGCAAGAATCAGCCCTGCCACAGACGGAACAAAGGAGCAGCTTCCAGGAACAGGCTTTCCATTATCTCCTATTTTACCGGAAAACTTTGGTTCTTCTTCTGAATAAACCACCTTTACATCCTTAATATTACGTTTTTTTAATTCTCTTCTCATGACCTTGGCCAGAGGACATACCTTGGTTTTAGCAATATCCGTTACTTTAAACCGGGTCGGATCCAGCTTATTACCTGCACCCATAGCACTGATGACCGGTACTTCAGCCTCCTTAGCCTTCGTAATTATAGAGAGCTTTCCGCTGACTGTGTCAATAGCATCAATCACATAGTCATACACAGAAAAATCAAAGCTGTCCTGGTTTTCTGGAAGAAAAAATACCGGATTCGCAGTCACTTTTGCATCAGGATTGATAGCAAGAATACGCTCCTTCATTATCTCTACCTTCCGACGTCCTATAGTATCCCTTGTCGCGATAATCTGGCGGTTTAAATTACTCAAGGTCACCCTATCGTGGTCAAATAAATCAATAGCTCCAATACCAGCCCGTGCCAGTGCCTCTACAGCAAAACCGCCGACACCACCGATACCAAAAACGGCTACCCGGCATTTTAAGAGATGCTCTACTGCCTGTTCTCCAAGGAGAAGAGCTGTTCGTTCAAATTGCTCCCTCATTCTTCCTCCTGCTGTGGACGGTCAAATTTCTCAAGGAAATGATGTTCTACACCATCCTGTTTATAGGAAATCACCGTATTTAAATTAACATTATAAGCACTTTTAAAGATGTTCATTTCAATAATATCACTGGTTTCCCGGAATTTCTGAATCAACTGCTTCATTTCCTGCCGCTTGGAAACATCGGCAGCATTTTCTGCCTTTGTATATTCCTCTGTAAAGCGGCAGGCACACTGGATGAAATGAAGGTCATTATAGCGGCACCAGTCAAGGATATCAGCTTCCTTTACATAATATAGAGGTCTTATCAGCTCCATTCCCGGATGATTTGTACTCTTAAGCTTTGGCATCATTGTCTGAAACTGTCCACCATAGAGCATTCCCATTAAAATTGTTTCAATTACATCATCAAAATGATGGCCTAAGGCAATTTTATTGCAGCCTAAGCTCTGGGCTTCCTTATAAAGATAGCCCCGACGCATCCGGGCACACAGATAGCAGGGATTATCCTCTATGGTTACTACCGTATTGAAAATCTCTGTTTCAAATATGTGAATCGGAATATTCATAATTTCAGCATTTTTGATGATGGTTTCCCGATTCACTTTATTATAGCCTGGGTCCATGACGATAAATTCCAGATCAAAATGATATTTTCCATGCCTTTGGAGCTCCTGCATACATTTGGCCAAAAGCATGGAGTCCTTGCCGCCTGAAATACAGACGGCAATCTTGTCTCCTTCGTTAATCAGTTCATATTCCTTCAAGCCCAGAATAAATTTACGCCAGATTGGCTTACGGAACTTTTTGATGAGGCTCCGTTCTATTTCTTGGTATCTCTCCATTGCTCAAACCTGTTTCCTATAATAAAACAACACCGTTTCCTGCACCGATACGGTCTGCTCCAGCCTCTAATACAGCCTTTGCATCTTCAGGAGTACGGATACCGCCACTTGCTTTAACAAGTGCATTATCGCCAACAGTTTTCTTCATCAATGCAACATCCTCCGGAGTAGCACCACCTGTACTGAAACCGGTAGAAGTTTTTACAAAGGCTGCACCAGCCTTTACAGAAAGCTCACATACCTTAACCTTTTCCTCGTCTGTCAGAAGACAGGTCTCAATGATTACCTTAACAATTGCCGGCTTAGAGGCTTCTACTACTGCTTTGATATCCTCATATACCAAATCAAAATTTTTGTCCTTTACGGCACCAATATTGATTACCATATCAATCTCTTCTGCCCCTGCTGCTACAGAAGCCTTTGCTTCATAGGCTTTTGCTTCAGTAAGCATGGCCCCCAGTGGGAAGCCTACAACACAGCAGGTCTTAACATCGGAATCCCTTAATTCCTCTGCAACCGTTGGCACATGGCAGGAATTTACACATACGGAAGCAAATCCATATTTTTTTGCCTCATCACAGTAACGCTTAATCGTTTCTGTAGTGGCATCTGCCTTTAACATCGTGTGATCAATTTTTGCTGCAATACTCATTGTATTATACATCCTCTCTTTTATTTATTTAATGCTAAAAAGCATTATTTTTCCCACTTTAAATCAGAATACTCTCTTCGTTTATCCCGGTTAAATAAATCATCCAGGGCTTCCTTTGATGTTTTGTTTTCAAAGAGAACCTTATTTACCTCTTCCACAATTGGCATGGAAACTCCGTGCTCCTGGGCCATCTTAAGGGCTGCCTTGGCAGAATAAACGCCTTCTACAACCTGCTTCACCTCATCCATAGCCTCGTTCATGGTATAACCCTTACCAATCAGATATCCGGCATTCCGGTTACGGCTGTGCTTGCTGGTGCAGGTTACAATCAAATCTCCAATACCGGAAAGTCCGGAGAAGGTTTCCATTTTGCCACCCATAGCTACTCCCAGACGGCTCATTTCTGCAATTCCTCTTGTTATAAGAGCCGCTTTGGTATTATCGCCAAGGCCAAGACCATCAATAACACCGGCAGCCAAAGCGATTACATTCTTTACAGAACCACCCAGCTCAATACCTATGATATCCGGACTGGTATAGACACGGAAGCTCTCGTTCATAAAAATATCCTGAATAAAATATGCCGTTTCCTTTGTTGTGGAGCCAACTACAACCGTAGTCGGAATTCCCTTACTTACCTCTTCCGCATGGCTTGGACCAGATAAAACACTGATATCGGCCTGGGGAATCTCCTGATTTAAAATTTCTGACAGAGTCATCAGCGTAGCTTCTTCTATTCCCTTTCCTACATTGACAATAATCTGACCCTCTTTAATAAAGGTTGCTGCCTTCTGGGCAGTCAGCCTTACATAAGGAGAAGCTACGGAAAATACAATTAAATCTTTATCCTGGCAGGCCTCTCCTAAATCATCACTAATTGAGATATTATCCGGCAGCTTAACCCCTGGCAGACGATCCTTATGCTCTCTGTTTTCCCGAAGCATATCCACCTCAGACTGTACTGCAGACCAAAGGGTTACATCATGGCCATTATTGGCCAATAGGATTGCCAGAGCAGTTCCCCAGCTTCCTGCACCCAGTAAACTAACCTTTTTCATTGTTCTCCTCCTAAAGCCTATGCTTTTTCTCCTATTTTTCGTTCTGCTCCGGACAAAAGCCGTTTGATATTAGACCAATGCCGGATATATGCAAGTAAGGTAAATACAAGTGCTATAATCAGCATATGTAAAAATACAGGACTGCTTCTGTAAAATAACAAAACATTTACCGGAAGTGTCCATGCTACAACCAAAGACCCCAAAGACACATATCGTGTTGCAGCTACAATACTTACGAAAATAACAATAGCTGCAACGGTAACTCTCCAGTCGGCAATGGCAAAAATCGTTCCTCCCATGGCGGCAATTCCTTTTCCGCCTTTAAAATGCAGATAAAAGGGATAATTATGCCCAAGTACAACACCAAGACCTAAATATAGAGCATATAACTCCCAGCATGGCTGAATACCGGAAAATCCAAACCGTAATACACAGATTGGAATAACCGCTTTAAAAGCATCACCAAGCAGGGTAATAACAGCCGGACCAATACCCATGGTTCTCAAAGCATTGGTTGCTCCTGAATTGCCACTTCCTTTATGCTGGATATCTATGTGTTTTGCTTTTCCTACAAAATAGCCGGTAGTAAAGCAGCCGCAGCAATATCCAATTACCAGACAAATAAAAATCATCAGTTTATCTGAAAGCATAGTTACTTTTCCTTCCTCTCACGAATGAAAAATTTAAGTGCTGTTCCTGTAAAGCCAAAGGCCTCACGAATCCGGTTCTCTAAATAGCGGGTATACGAAAAATGCATCAATTCCTTGTCATTTACAAAAATAACAAAGCTTGGTGGTTTCACCGCTACCTGGGTGCAGTAGAAAATCTTAAGTCTCTTACCTTTATCTGACGGTGGCTGCTGCATAGCAACGGCCTCAGTAATAATTTCATTTAATACACCGGTAGCAACTCTGAGGTTCTGGAACTGAATGACAGTCTCAATCATCTCAAATACCTTTGGAAGTCTCTGACCGGTCAGTGCAGAAATAAAGATAATTTCCGCATATGGCATAAAGGACAGGGTTTCTCGAACTTTCTCAGTAAAGCGGTAAATTGTCTTACCATCCTTTTCTACCAGATCCCATTTATTAACACATACGATAATTCCTTTCCCACGGTCATGGGCGATACCGGCAATCTTTGCGTCCTGCTCAGTAATCCCTTCTGTCCCATCAATAACCAAAAGTACAACATCTGCTCTCTCTATCGCAGCAACAGTACGGATAATACTATACCGTTCTAAATCCTCTTTAATTTTATTTTTTCGTCTTAGTCCTGCTGTATCAATAAAAACATATTCTTTTTCATTCCAAATAACAGCCGTATCTATAGCATCTCTTGTAGTACCTGCAATATCTGATACAATCACCCGGTTTTCACCTAAAAGTCGGTTAATAATAGAGGATTTTCCGGCATTTGGCTTTCCAACAATGGCAATACGAGGTCTTTCATCCTCCTCTGCACCCTCCTTATTTTCAGGAAAATGCTTTACAACCTCATCCAGCATATCACCAATACCCAGCATGCCATTAGCAGAAACCGGCTGTGGGTCACCAATGCCCAGATTATAAAATTCATAGACATCCGGCATAAACTTTTCAAAGCTATCTACCTTGTTTACCACTAAAACTACTGGCTTATTCGACTTACGAAGTATATCTGCCACCTTAAAGTCAGCATCTAAAAGCCCCTGGCGAACATCTACAATAAATAATATCACATCTGCTGCTGTAATTGCAATCTCTGCCTGCTCTCTCATATGGGAAAGCATCCTATCCTTTGTCTCTGGCTCAATACCACCGGTATCTATTATCGTAAACTGATAATTCAGCCATGTGACATCTGCATAAATACGGTCTCTTGTAACACCCGGATAATCCTTTACAATTGAAATTTTTTCACCGGCCAGAACGTTAAAAAGTGTAGATTTTCCTACATTGGGACGTCCTACGATGGCTACAATTGGTTTACTCATTCCTCTGCTCCTTCACTATTGTATCAATTAATGACTTTCCGTCTGATTTTACAATATGGATTTCAATTTGTAAAGCTTTTTCGATATCAGATACCGTAATATCATCCAGCAATACTTCTTCACCGCTTCTCAGTAAAACATCCGGTAAAATCAAATATTCTCCCAAATCCCTGCCTTTTAGCTGTTCTATAATATCCTGTCCGGTCAAAAGACCTGCTACGGTAATGTCTGTACCAAAAAAGTGATTGATAATCGTATAAATACTTATTTCAATTTCCGGACACTTTTTCTTGAGATGATCTGTGATTTCTTTTAACACTGGTGCGGCCAGTACTCCAGTTACCAAGGATACCTTTCTTTTCGGGGCATCCTTGGCAGAAGCTGTAAGCTTATCTATTGCATCTCTTGCCTCATCTAAGAGAGAACGCACCATGCCGACGCCATTTTCTATCTGACCATAGCCTTCATAGTAATCTTCTTCAGGAATTGGAAGTTCGGCTTTAATATACCATTCATCACTAGCAAACACAAATCTTGTACCATGCTCTTTTAAAAGCTTGTCCTGCCAGCTATGAATCTGCTCTAAAACCTTAAGAGCATCCTCTTTTGTAAATTTTTCCAAAGGTGACAATCCCTTCCGGTATTTGGAAAGACCAACGGGTACTACAGAAAGACTTTTCATATAAGGAAGGTATTCGGAAAGCTCCCGGATACTCCGATCCAGTTCTTCTCCGTCATTATAGCCTTTGCAGAGGACAATCTGGCTGTTCATTTCCAGACCGGCATCATACAGACGCTTTATTTTTTTTAATGCCTCCCCAGCAAAACGGTTATGAAGCATTTTACAGCGAAGCTCCGGATTCATCGTCTGAACAGATATATTAACAGGTGCCAGTTTATAAAGGATAATTCTGTCCAGATCCTCATCCTTCATGTTAGTCAGTGTAATATAATTTCCCTGTAAAAAGGAAAGTCTTGCATCATCATCCTTAAAATACAGAGTATCCCTCATCCCTGGAGGCATCTGGTCAATAAAGCAGAAAATACATCTATTAGAGCAGGAACGATACTCGTCCATCAGTCCCTGTTCAAATTCAAGGCCCAAATCCTCTTCGTATTCCTTTTCGATTTCCAGCTCCCATTCTTCCCCGTCGGCTTTTTCAACAAGCAGAGTCAGGTATTCTTCATTTGTCAGATAATGATAGTCAAAAATATCCTTGACGCGTTTCCCATTGACCTCTAAAAGAATATCTCCAGCTGCAAGCTCCATTTCATCGCCAATGCTTCCGGGTTCCACATAGGCTATTTTATGTCCCTTTTCCATTGATTCATCACCTTTATTACCACTTTTAAGAGCCGTCCCTAAGACGGCCCCAGTCGCCTTTAAAAAAAGGCTTTATTATTTTGTAACAGCATTATCCAGTACAAATTGACGGGCTTTTTCCATCAGCATCTGTTCCATCAATGCGTCCTCTGTTACAGCCTTTATCATAGCTTCCTTAGACTCAAAGCCATAGTTTTTTACATATTCAGCAGTTTTTTCTTCATATTCCTTATCAGATATCTCCAGACCTTCTGTTTCAACAATTGCAAGGGCAACCAGCTTTTCCTTTACAGAGGCTTGTGCAGCCTCTTTTAAATCCTCACGGAAGGTATCCTCAGAGGTACTCAACTGAGCCAGAAAATCTGCATATTCCATCTGGTAGTACCCAGCCATATTTTTATAGTAATTCTCCATATTGGTATATGCATTTTCCATCTCAGACTCCGGGTATTCCTTTACGGTGGCATTCTCTATTGCGGTTTTCCAGACAGCATCCTCATCCTCTACAATACTGTTTACTGTAACAGTAAATACAACAGCCTGTCCTGCCAGCTCCGGATTGTTCGGGTATTCTTCAGGGAAGGTTAAATCAAGGTCAACAGTATCACCAATCTTAACACCAATCAGGCCTTCTTCAAAGCCAGGAATAAACTGGCCGGAGCCAATCATTAAATCAGAATTACCGGTACCACCTTCAAAGGCTTCCCCATCCTTTTTTCCCACAAAATCAATATTTACAGTATCACCTTCTTTAACAGTATCTCCAACTGCTTCCTTTTCAATACCGGAATAGGTACCTAAGGTAATACATTTGTCCAGATTATAATCTGTTTTTATTTGTGTTGTTTTCTTGCTGCCGCAGCCTGATAATGCCATAGATGTACATAAAAGTGCTGCTAAAAGTAATAATTTCTTCTTCATTTTAATTCTCCTCTTCTTTTCCCCCTCTTTGGGGCTTCTTCATTTATACCATATTTTCTGCAAAAAAGAAAGGGGTTTAGAAAATATTTATACTTATAAACCCATTTAAGTTTCCACGTTTTCCTCCACTTGCCCTGTGAGAAAATAAAACATTGGAGTTGCAGCAGGTACAAACTCCGGAAAGGTAAATATTTTCTTCCTTAAGACCGGCACCTTTAAGAACCAGTTGATTGGCTTTCCACAAATCCAGCTGATATTTATCCTTTGGACTATCCTTTTTCTGCCAGATAGCTTCCGAAGGAAACTTTTCTGCTACCTCCTGGCTTACCTCATAACAGCTACCGCAGATGGAGGGCCCGATAACTGCCAGAATATCCGAAGGCACAGAACCAAATTCCTCCTGCATTTTGTTTACTGTTGCTTTTCCAATTTCACCGCAGGTTCCTCTCCAGCCAGAATGGGATAACCCGACAGCTTTTTTTATAGGGTCTGCAAAAAAAAGAGGAACACAATCGGCATAGGAGGTTGTAAGGACAAGTCCTGGGGTATCTGTTACCATGCCGTCAATTCCCTTTAAATAACGTCCTGGTTTCTCTACCCGGACAACTCTGGTATCATGTACCTGTTGGGAAAATACAAGATTTTCATCAGAAACTCCCATAGCCTGGCAGATTCTTCTGTAATTTTCATCTACCGCCTCGGGCTTATCTCCTCTTTCATAGCTTAAATTCATCGAAGAAAATTCACCCTCGCTGACACCGCCCAGACGGGTCGAAAAGCCATGAGAAAGAAAGGATAGCCCAAGAAACGGGGTAAATACCAGGTAGGGAACTCCATCCTTTTCTACCATCCGTGTAATTTTATTTTCTATCATGATTTATCCACCTATCTCAAATGCATTTTTAATTAGCCGGTATTCTTTTCCTAACACCGACAATACGTCAAAACGGACCGGAGTATCCTCTGGCAGTCCCTTTTTGTAAAGATAATACCTAGCTGCCCTTATAATTTTCCGCTGTTTCTGTAACGTTACAGCTGCCTCCGGTACACCATTTTTTGATGTGCTTCGATATTTTACTTCAATAAAAACAAGATAAGAGTCCTCTTTTCCTATCAGATCAATTTCACCATAGCGGGTATAAAAATTTTGCTCCAGAATTTTATAGCCATGTTCTGACAAATAACAAAGAGCAGACTCTTCCTTTTCTTTCCCTATTTTTCTGGTATTCACCTGCGTTTTATTACCTTTCCCTTAATACGGTCCATTTTATCAACAAACAAAAGAACCTCGGCAACCACCTCATAAAGCTCTGGAGGTATAAAATCTCCAACCTCCAGCCTGGACAGCGTTTCTGCCAATCTGGAATCCTGATGGGTCGGCACCTTTAGTTCCTTTGCCTCTTCTATAATTTTTTCTGCCAGATAGCCCTTACCCGAAGCAATAATCTTTGGTGCTGTCTCCTCCGGGTTATAGGACAGGGCAACGGCTGTTTTCAACCGGCGTTCTTTTTCTTTTTCATCCATCCTCTGAAAACCTCCTGTCTTTTGTTATACATATCGTCAGCTTATAAAAAGTTTTTAATAAAGGTTCTTCTGTGAATCGGACATGGTCCCAGCTTCTGTAAGGCTTCCATATGCTCCTTTGTGCCATAGCCTTTGTTTTTTGCAAAATGGTAGAAAGGATACAGCTTATCCATATCCTCCATTAGATGATCTCTGGTAACCTTTGCTACAATGCTGGCAGCAGCTATGGACATACTTTTAGCATCTCCCTTAATAATTGGCACCTGCTGAATCGAAACCTCCGGAATCGTTACGGCATCATTTAATAAAATTTCGGGTGTAACCGTAAGCTTACCAATCGCTTGCCGCATAGCCTCATAGGTAGCCTGCAAAATATTAATTTCATCGATTACCCCATTAGAGACAATCCCAATACCTACACTGACTGCCTTTTCCATAATCTCTGCATACAAAAGCTCCCTTTTTTTCTCTGATAACTTTTTTGAGTCATTTACATATAAAATCCGGCAGTCCTTCGGAAGTATAACAGCACAGGCCGTTACAGGCCCTGCTAACGGTCCCCGTCCTACCTCATCTATCCCACAGATATATTCTGCAAAAGCATATTCCTTTTCATACTGGCACATCTGCTCTACTCTTTCCAGCTCAGCCTCCAGCTTTTTTTTTCGTTTTGCTTCCTGTTCTTCTTTTTTGGTCATTTATTTAAAAAGCACCTTTCCTCTGATTTGTTCCTTCTTTACTGCACCAATTTCTCTGGAACGACTGTCTATACTAAAATTCCGATTATCTCCCAGCACAAAGTATTCCTCTTTTCTAAGAACCATCTCTTCCATATCTTCACTGATTGGCTCTTTACCAAAATTTTCAGGAACCACCTGTCCATCAATATAGATATTGCCGTTTTTTACAGCTATTTTTTCACCTGGCAGACCAACAATGCGTTTTACATACAGAGTATTTTCTTTTTTAAAGGCAATTACATCAAATCGCTTTGGCTTTGAAAACCAGAAAGGAATATCCGAAACAAAAACCATCTCTCCATCAGTAAGCAGTGGCTCCATGGAGGTACCCTGTATTTTTTCTGCCTGAAGCAGATAATCATTCAAAAAGGAGGCGACGCCATAAATAAAGAAAAAGACTGCCAGAATTAAACTGGCTTTTTTTAAATAATTTTTCATTAACTTCATTTTCCTTCGTCTCCTTCCTGTATCTACTTGGGAAGAAATCCGAAATCATGGAAAGGCCAGATGCGGAGAACTGCCTTACCAACAATTTCTTCTTTTTTAATCGGTCCTATATCTTCGGAACGGCTGTCTGAACTGTTATTCCGGTTATCTCCCAGCACAAAGTATTCATCCTCCGCTAAAAGAAGCTCTGTTGCTGCAATTCCGACAGTATCCTCATCCATGGCTTCCTTTCCGTAGTTTTCTTCTAAAGGCTCCCCATTAATATAAATCGTATTTCCCTTAATCAGAACACGTTCACCTGGCAGACCGATAATACGTTTAATATAATAAGTATCTTCGTCATATTTATAAGGAAAAACCACAATATCAAACCGTTTTGGTTCCTTTATTTTGTACGAAAGCTTATCAATAATCAGTTGATCCTCATCCTGAAGGGTTTCCTCCATGGAATGTCCGTCCACCAGAGTACGTTGAAGCACAAAGCTCCGCATAAAAAAGGCAAGAGAAAGAACAATTGCTGTATATGCAAGAATAGAAAACAGCTCTTTTTTTAACCTTTTATTCATGTTCTTCCACCGGCCCTTCCAATGTAATCTTTCCAAGACGTCCAGCCTTAAAATCATCCATCAAAAGTAAGGCAGCCTTATCTAAATCCACTTCACTGCCCTTTTTAATGCAGCCTCGCACCCTGGCAATCTGCTGCAAGGTTTTCAATGCATCTTCTTCAGGATTTGTTTCACTATCCAGCTTATAAAACTCCTCTAATACCTTTGGATAGGACTGGTTCATAAAACGGATAAATTCTAAAGAAAGCTCTGTTACATTTAGGATTTCCTCTTTAATAGAGCCAATAAATGCAAGGCGTAAGCCTACTGTCTGGTCTTCAAATTTAGGCCATAAAATACCCGGAGTGTCTAAAAGCTCAACATTCTTATTCAGACGAATCCACTGCTTTCCTTTGGTAACACCTGGTTTATTTCCTGTTTTTGTACAAGCCTTGCCAGCAAAGCTGTTGATAAAAGTAGATTTTCCAACATTAGGAATACCGACTATCATAGCCCGCACCGGACGATTTAAGATACCGCGCCGGCGGTCTCTTTCAATTTTTTCCTTACAAGCTTCCATAATTACATTCTGTACAGCTTTTATACCACCTCCTGAACGGGCATTTACCATGGCTGTAAAATAACCCTGGCTTTCATACCAGCTTTTCCACTTTTCTGTCTGCTTTGGATCAGCCAAATCATATTTATTTAAAAGTATAATACGGGATTTATTCTTGGCAAGCTCATCAATATCAGGATTTTTGCTGCTGAGGGGTACTCTGGCATCTACCAGCTCAATTACCACATCAATCAGCTTAATATCCTCCTGCATCATACGGCGTGCCTTGGTCATATGTCCCGGATACCACTGAAAGTTCATTCTATTCCTCCATTTTCTTTTCTCCCAGGAGATTTACAAAATTGAAAGGCTTTAATCTAAGCCAGGCCTTTCCTGCAATCTCCTTTTTTGTTATATTTCCAACATTAGCAAACCGGCTGTCTTCACTGTTGTTCCGGTTATCCCCTAATACAAAATATTCGTCTTCTTCCAGAGTAACCGGCTCCGCTGCCAGTCCCTCATTTACGATATTGGACACCTCGAACTTCTCCTCCAGAAGCTCATCATTAATATATACCTGTCCATTCAGAATCTGTACTGTCTCTCCAGGCAGACCAATCACTCTCTTTATGCTGTAATAGCTGTGTTCCTTTCCCTGTGGCTTAAATACCACAACATCAAACCGTTTTGGACTTGAAAAGCGATAGGAAATTTTATTGATAATAATTTTATTCTGGTCGGTCAGGGTTGGCTCCATGGATTCTCCAATCATAGTCGTTTTCTCCACACCAAAAGCAATAATGCAGTACGCAGCTATAATTACCAGAATAATCTCTATGATAAATACAACGACTTCCTGTATCCTTTTTCTTTTACTTTTCGGCTTTTTGCCCAGATAACCGTAATCCATAGCCCCTCCTGTACTGTCAAAAAAGGGACAACACATATTGTCTTGTCCCTTTTAGTCTTGACTATTTAACTAATTCTTTTACCTTAGCAGCCTTACCTACTCTGTCACGTAAGTAATTAAGTTTTGCTCTTCTAACCTTACCGCGTCTTACTACCTCAATCTTCTCAACAATTGGAGAATGTAAAGGCCATGTCTTTTCAACACCGATTCCATTAGAAATCTTTCTTACAGTAAAGGTTTCTCTTGCTCCACCGTTCTGTCTCTTTAAAACAGTACCCTCAAATACCTGAGTTCTCTCACGGTTTCCTTCCTTTACCTTAGCGTATACTCTAACAGTATCACCTACATGGAATTCGGAAACCTCAGCCTTTAACTGAGCAGCCTCAATATTTTTAATAATTTCGTTCATTGTGTGAACCTCCTTCTTAATCTTGACGTTCTTAATACTTCTTGTCCGTAGCAGAGGAACGCCTCATCTCACAACGTTCTTAGTCTATCATAGTCTTATTCGGATTGCAAGTGTTTTTTTATAAAATCTTCCTCTTTTTTTGTCAGGGGAGCTTTTTCCAAAAGCTCCGGCCTTCTTTTCAAGGTTCTAAGAATCGATTGCTCTCTTCTCCAGGTCTCAATATTCTTATGATGTCCCGACATAAGAACCTCCGGAACTGCCTTTTCATGCCATACCGGCGGGCGGCTGTAATGAGGATGCTCTAAAAGATTGTCGGAAAAGGATTCTGTCTCTGCAGAAATCTCGTTATTTAAAACTCCCGGTACCAGGCGGGAAATCGCATCCATAACAACCATGGCTGGAAGCTCACCACCCGTCAGGACGTAATCGCCAATCGAAAGATAGTCAGTTACAACCTCCTCCAGCACCCGCTCATCAATGCCCTCATAATGACCGCACAAGAAAATCAAATTTTCCTCCTCGGCTAATTCCTTTGCCAGCTCCTGAGTAAAGACCTTCGCCTGCGGTGTCATATATATGACTCTCGGCTTCTTTTCCATCTCCGAGGTAACTGCCTGACAGGCCTGATATACCGGTTCTGCCTGCATCACCATACCAGCCCCACCGCCGTATGGATAATCATCAACCTTCATATGCTTATTATCTGCATAGTCCCGGATATTAACTGCTTTCAGGGAAATTTGACCATTTTCAATGGCTCGTCCGGTAATGCTGGTGTTCATACCCTGTTCAATCATTTCAGGGAAAAGAGTCAGTACATAATAATTCATGACTTAATTCTCCTCCTCCAAAAGTCCCGGCATTAGGTGAACAAGTACCTTTTTATGCTCCGTATCAATTTCCTTTACGCAATCATCAATTACTGGCAGCAAAACTTCCTTTCCGCTTGGCAGCTTTACAACATAAACATCATTCGCCCCTGTTGTCAGGACCTCCGTCAGGGTTCCCAAAGCCTTTCCATCCTCAGTCTCAACCAGAGCACCTATAATATCATAAATAAAATATTCATTATCTGCTAAGGGAACTGCATTCTCCCGAGTAACCAGAAGATCCTTTCCTTTATATTTCTCAATATCATTAATATTGTTGTAGTCTTTAAATTTGACGATAACCATCTGCTTAAAAAAACGGACACGCTCAACCTCCAGCTCCAGATATTCCTTTCCTGTATCTAAAAGCACCTTTTTCAGCTTTTTAAAACGCTGGCTATCATCAGTGGTAGGAAATACCTTTACCTCTCCGCCAATGCCATGGGTGCTGGAAATCACACCGACACGCAAATAATTTTCCATACGCTACCTCCTCGTATAATAAGTTTGTAAGCAAGGAAAACAGCTTACAGACTTATTTTTTTGGG
>NZ_LNAM01000069.1 GCF_001461035.1 Acetivibrio ethanolgignens
AGTAGCTGTCCTTATAAAAAGGAATTCTACAGGACGCTGGAGAACATCCAACAACTAACAGTACAGTTGGAATAGCAACAATTCATGTACCTTGACAGTTCAAAATGGCTCAATCGAATTTCATGGGGATAGTTTATCCTTTTTTGCAGATAATTCGATTGCTCTCAGAAGAACTGGAACAAGGTTTGGTTATTATTGAAAAAATGTCTTGGTAATGCTATTCTGAATCTGGAAGAAAATTCCTTTTTTTACAATTTATTATGAGAGGAGGAAGTGTGCCTTGAACGTGGAATTATGGTATGAAAAGGATGTCTACTATGAGCCACAGGAGATTTCGCTACTTTATGAAAACGGGGAAACAAAACAGATGGACAGGCAGGAGGAACGCTTTTACTGCGAACTGGATTTACCGCCTGGGGAGTACCGCTACCGGTTTTTGATAGATGGGGAGCTGGAGCTTACGAAATATGATCTTTGCCATCATGCTTCGGAAACAGCTCCATCTGTACAAAAAAGACTTTTTTCAGGAAAAGAGATAGGCAGATTGTAGCAAGACTTGTATTCAATTCATCCAAGCAATCTTCTACTCTGTAATCAGAGCTTGGAATTTTCCCATAGCCTATGTAGGCATTTGACATCTCAAAAAAGAAAACATCTTCAAATCTGACATCCTTCAAAGAAAGAGCCTGTACCTTTACCCGTAATTGATGCAATCGTTCAGAATCCTGACTGTAAAATATATCAAACACATCACAACCAAACAATTTGAATAGCTTATTACTGAGGTTATGGATTTGACACCTAAAGGTGCAAGGGGATTTCTCTACACCACGCTCTCTTCTCCACAATTCTGCCAACGCAGAACCATTCAGTTCGTAATGCTTACATATAAAGCAAAAAGAATCTGACCTACCGCAAAGAACTCCCGATTGAACACAACTAATAAAATCCGTGAGTGATAGAACAGTTTCATCTGAGTAATCTGTTCCCATCTGTTCAATAATATCCTGCTTACATTTTGATAACATCTTGAAAAAATTAGCCATAGACCTGTACCTCCACAATAATCACTTATAGGTTTTTCCAAATTTTCAAAAGGCACAGTTTTCCGACCAATAATAGCCCTTTCTATATGCCTCATGAAAAAAGCGTTTGCTTTTCATATAAAGGTTAATCTGAAATGTAAGCATTTGAGTTAGTCTGTGGATTTTGAATAATCAGTATCGTACAGGCATTTCCAACTTAAAACGCAAGCAGGCTCAATACACATTAGCAGTAGCAATCAACAAGCCAGCTATCTGTTGGAAGTAATCATAATAGACCAGAACACCATTAGTTTTTCTTTATATCCAGCTAGTAAATACCCCCAATTACATCTTAACAGACTTAGGAGTTATAAATCCCAAGTCTCTCAGTTCTGCATAATTTGGTCTATAAGAACCACCATAAGGGTCTGGAATTCTTTGTATCGGATGCTCATAATCTACAATATTATTCGCATCTAACATCTGCACTGAAAATCCATATTCATTGGTATATCCCTTATTGAACGAATACTGAATATCCTCTAAGGTTTTTTCTGGTATATCTTCAATCGGAATATCGCAATGAAATATTGTGGGAACTCCAATTTTCTTCAATCTGCTCCTACACCCAAGCTGCATCGCTAATGCATTAATAAACTCACTTCCATAAATCAGATAATGACTTGCTCCATCCAAAAGCAAGTTCTTGTTCATTTCTAACCAAACCTTTTTATGAATATCATCAAAATCATTCCACTCTTCGTTTAATTTCTCAACTGCAGTATTTTCAGATACCCATTCACATATAACTCTGCTCTTAACTTCATCCAATGCAGACTCATAAGATATTGGTCTTATTCCATTTAGCAAATAATCATCTATAGAAATAGGTCGGCATGAATAAAAGTATAACACAAGACAACCAGAATGATAACCAGATTTCTGCATCTATCAA
>NZ_LNAM01000070.1 GCF_001461035.1 Acetivibrio ethanolgignens
AAATATAAAATAGATAAAAAATCGCTGTACCCCTTGTATTTAATGGGTACGGCGATTTTTTTGAGATAAATGCAGTAAAATGAACTGTATATAAACGGGTCACGTTTACGTCTGAGAAGGATATGAAAAACGGTTTTATTTATTGGTGAAAATACACAAAAAAATAAAAAAAATTAAACTAATTTAACAAAATTTATAATTTATTAACATTTTATATTGACATTTTGTAATATTTATGTAAATATTTAATTGTAAATATTAATATATTTTGTTAAAAATGTTAAAATCAGTTAAATCAAAAGGAGGAACCGTATTATGAAAAAAAGCTTTAAACCTACATTTTGTAAAAAGGCACTTTGTCTGCTTTTAGCAGCAGCTGTTATAGTGCCATCTGGTGGAAATCTTCCTGTGGGAGTCCCAAAAACAGTAATGGCACGAGAGGCTTTTATACCAGTAGAGGATTTGAGCATTAGCTTAAGTGAGGTAGTGGTCGGCCAAAGGTATGAAACAAAGGATATCCAATTAACCTTTACACCAGATAATGCTACGAATAAAACGGATGTGACATGGTGCTTATTTAAGCCTTGGGAAATGAAGGTAGATGTAGAAAGTAAGGATGTGGCGAAGAAATGCGTGGATGTAAACTCCTTCACACCTCAGGAACCAGGCTATATTTGGCTGCGTGCAGAGGTAAAGTTTGGAAAAAAACCGAAGCATTCTCCATGGACTACCGATGGAAATTACGTAAAGTTTTTTAAGCTTACTGTAAAGGAAGCAGCTGATGCACCAGAGCCTGATGTATACCCGGCACCTTTCCCTAAGGAGAATCTAAAGCCGCTGCAGGGACCAATCTATCTGGGCTATTTCAGAACCTGGCACGATTACTGGGTAGAAGCAGCCTGGGCAGAGGCTTCCAATAAAATCGGAGATATTCCGAAGGAAGTAGATGTTGTAGCCGTATTCCCTGACTATACCTCCGATGATAATCCTTTTTGGGAGATTCTTAAGAATGAATATGTACCTAAGCTGAACGAACGGGGGACAAGGGTAATACGTACCATCGGCATAAGGGATATCGATGGCAGACGGGGAGTTTCTAAAACCTTTTCCTATGAAAAGAACGAGGTGGGCTATAAAGCACTGGCTGAGGAGATTGTAAAAAAATATGTAACCCAGCACAACCTGGATGGTCTTGATATTGATTTTGAGTATCATGATTCTGGTAGCATGACCGATGTAGAAAAAAACCAGGCTAAGGCAGTTATCCGGGAAATATCCAAGCTTATAGGACCCCTGAATTCAAGTCGTGGAAAGAATCTGCTGTTTGTGCTGGACACAAATAAAGAGGCCACTGATGATGATGGAATCTTCAAAGAAACGATGGACTGCTATGACTATGTGATGAGACAGACCTATTCTGGAAACACTTATGACTCTGCCTACGATACTTACGGGGCTGTTAATTTTCCAAAGGAAAAATTCATGGTAGGCTTTTCCTACTATGAAGAAAATGGTAATCAATGGTATAATGTTCCTTCTTCTTATGCACTTGAAATTGCTGACGAGGACACAAACGAAACTAAAATGAGCCAGCCGGATGAGTTATTTACTAAGGATGCTTTTAGAAACTGTACCGCCTATAGACAGGCCAGCTATGTGGCACAAAATGGATTTGGAGGCATCATCGCCTATGCTGTTGAGCGGGACGGTGTGGCCCATGGAAATGATAAAAAGTTTTTCAAATTAAGCGAAAAGGGACACCCAAGTAAATATTTCTATTCCCAGGCTCTAAAGCACCTCATGCTATATGAGAGTAATAAGGATGTAACCGAGCTGAAGCTGACAGAGGATACCTTTACCGAGGGTGGCACCTTGGAGCTCACTGCCAGAGTATTACCAGAGGATGCTACCAATCAGGAGATTACATGGTCTGTCATTGCTGAAAAGACAACAGCAAAGGAT
>NZ_LNAM01000071.1 GCF_001461035.1 Acetivibrio ethanolgignens
ATAATTTTTGAACTTAGTGCATAGGCGTGGTTGAGGAACACATTCATGCGTTTGTCGTGCTGAAAGCAGGGATTGAAATTGACAAATCTGCATGCGAAAGAGTATTGTTGTTTCTTCCACATCTAACGGAACACCGAAAAAACATTCAGGTACTCACGGATGAAGAACTTGAAAGCATCAAACAGCTGCTTAACTCAGAATCTCTGTCATTAAGAGATAATGCAATACTGAATCTTCTGTTGTACACTGGTTTGAGAGGCATTGATATTGTCCGGTTAAATCTTCAATCCATTGATTGGAACAGAGACTGTATAAAGCTTGTACAGTCAAAAACAAAAACTGAACTGGAGCTTCCGTTAGTACCCATTGTAGGAAATGTCTTATATGATTACATCCTCACTGAAAGACCGCATTGTAACTACAATACACTCTTTATATCAGAGGTTGTACCATATGAATCGATAAAAGTACAGACGATTCGCTGGATTGTCCGTAAGGCTTTTAAACTTGCAAATATTCGTACAAACAAAAGAGATCGGATCGGCACTCATCTGTTTCGTCATAATATAACTACAAAGTTGCTGGAAAATAATACTGCCCTACCTGTTATATCCGATATACTCGGACATGCATCACCAAGATCAGTAGAACCCTATCTTCATGCAGACTTTCTTCATTTGAAAGAATGTGCCCTGAGTATAGATGAATACCCTGTACGGCAGGAGGTGTTCAGCATTGACTAATTTTATATCCAAGCTTGCACCGTTAATGGAGCAGTTTGCAAAATACAGGCAGGCTTCCCAAAAATGGAGTAATAATTCGCAGGCAACATTGAGGGCTTTCGATCGTTATTGCAAGGAACATTTTCCGGAAACAGACCACCTGACACAAGAAATGGTCGATAACTATTTCAAGAAAAGAACGGCAGAAACCATTAATTCCAGCAGGGAACGCTGTTCTATTGTCTCTGAATTCATTAAATATCTTCAAAACAGAGAGCTGACTGAAGTAAAAGTTCCGGAAAGACCCAAAAAGCAAAGAAGGACCTATGTTCCTCATGATTTTACCCATGAAGAATTAAAAAGATTCTTTGATGCTTGTGACAGTCTCCATTATACGCTTGGGCGACTGTATTCAAAAATCCGAAGAATTACTGCGCCAGTAATCTTTCGGCTAATCTACAGTACCGGAATGAGAACAGTAGAAGCACGCTTATTAAAACGTGACAATGTTAATCTTTCTGACGGTACTGTAAGCATTGTTGATACAAAAGGTTACAACGAACACTATATAGTTCTGCATGATTTCATGCTGGAACTGATGAGGATTTTTGACCAGACAATGGAACAGTTATTGCCGGACAGGGAATACTTTTTTTCTTCTCATAAAAATACGCCCCTTAACAGCCACTGGTTGACGGATAATTTTCGCATTATATGGGACTCAGTAAACAGTACCCCTGCTACTGCATATGACCTTCGCCATAATTATGCTATTTCCAATATCAACAAATGGACAGATGAAGGATTTGATTTTTATGACAAAATGGCTTATCTAAGCAAAAGTATGGGGCATGTATGTCTGGAAAGTACAAAGTATTACTATTCTATTGTTCCAAGTTTTAACGCTATAACAGAATATCAAACAAAAGAGTCTTTCGACTGGATTGTTCCGGAGGTAAATGCAGATGAAAAAATCGACTAATGAAGGTTTTTGTTTGGCACGTCATATATCATTTTTTGTAAATGATTATATTTCTTCTTTTTTAACAGAAAGCGAGCATACAAGCAACTCCTACAAATATACACTTACCCTGTATATCACGTTTTTAGATACGGTAAAAGGTATTACTATTAACAACTCAAACTTCGCACTTGAATAAGTGCCTATGCACCTTGAAAATTCAATAATAACTGG
>NZ_LNAM01000072.1:0-421 GCF_001461035.1 Acetivibrio ethanolgignens
TGTTTGATAGCTCGCTCCTCTTCAACTAAGAGCCAAGATATTCTAGCGTAATCTCAGGATATGCCTTCGATTACGAGAATATCTAAGCTCTGGATTTTCAGACTCGCTAGACGATAGATTTATGTGGAAGATTGGAATTTTGGACTGTAGATTTGTTTGAATTTCGGGAGAGGAAAAAAGAGTGTTGCTATTGTAGCGAATAAGCTATACGGAGAAGGGCTGATAATTCTTAAAAATGCATAGCTCACAGAGGCAAAAAACACGGAGGTTTTTTGAGCGGACTTGAGACAGGAGGTCGAATGTCCGCGTACTCGTCACTTGTAGTAAATTATATGCATTTTTCTAGAATTATCGCCCTTCGTAGTCCTAGCTTAAGAGCTATAATACCAACACTCTTTTCGTTTCTTGAAAATCAAAATAA
>NZ_LNAM01000072.1:431-1900 GCF_001461035.1 Acetivibrio ethanolgignens
TTCTTGAAAATCAAAACAAATCGATAACCAAAATTTATAAAACACACTTACTCAGTGCTGCCTCGTCTGCTACCAGTGTTACGTCTGGATGAAGCTGGAGTACAGAACCTGGTACATGAGGGGTAATCGGGCCGAAGAAAGCTTTTTGAACGGCGTCAGCTTTATCCTCACCGCTGACTACCACCAGGATTTTTTTTGCGGACATGATGGTTTTAATGCCCATGGTATAAGCCTGGGTTGGAACCTCATCGCGGGTAGCAAAGAAACGGGCGTTGGCATCGATGGTACTCTGAGTAAGATTAACACAGTGAGTTTCCTTTTCGAAGGCTTCGTCTGGCTCATTGAAGCCGATGTGGCCATTTCTGCCAAGTCCGAGAAGCTGAAGGTCGATACCGCCTACAGAACGGATAATTTCATTGTAGGAGCGGCAGGCTTCTTCTGCATCTGCAATAGTACCGTCTGGTACGAAGGTATGAGCTGGGTCAATATTTACATGCTTGAAAAGATTTTCCTGCATAAAGTAATAGTAGCTCTGGTCGTTGTCACGAGGAAGACCACGGTATTCATCCAGATTGACAGAGGTAACCTGGGCAAAATCCAAATCCCCTTTGTTATACCACTCTATCAGCTGCTTATAAGTGCCAATAGGGCTGGAGCCTGTGGCAAGACCAAGAACACAGTCTGGCTTCATGATAATCTGAGCAGAAATCAGATTGGCTGCCTTGCGGCTCATGTCGTTATAATCCTTTGCTTTGTAAATTTTCATAAAATATACTCCTTTCGTGGTATAAAATGTTTTTTTATTTAGAAATTACTGCATCTGCAAAAAATTCTGGCAGATGAAAATTTGGTTTTGGATAATAAATAGGTGCGTAGCTGGCATAATGCTCCAGTGACTTACTTTCGGAAATCTTGTAAAAATTGCAGCGGATTTTAGAGCCTGCTTCCAGTGACAGAGGACCATAAAAGTCTTCAATAACAGAAAAAGGGAGCAGTATCTGTACCCACCAGAAATCCTGGCTGCGGCCGTGACGGACATGACAACGGTCGATTTGCTTTTGGGAAAAGAAGGTTCGTTTTTCCCGGCCTTCTCCGAATTTGGCTAAAAGGACACCGGCGGCATTTAATTCCAGATTGATATAGGACTTTGAGTGTTCCGGATCCAGCTGGAAAAAGGCTTCCAGAGCACTGTCCAGATAGACGGGGTCGTTAGACTGATCATAGGTGCACAACGGGTCAGCCTCTTGACTGTAAAGACGGACGAGCAGCCCCTTTTCCTTTAATAAACCGGCATGGCCATAGGAATAAGGCCGGTAGTTGCCACCCCAGTTAAAAAATTGAATCAGGAACTGGGGGCAGGATAAAATTTCATCCTGGTGATTAAGTAATTTAATTTGATACATAATAATACTCCTCGTATAATAAGTTTGTAAGCAAGGATAATTAGCTTACAGACTTATTCTTTTTAT
>NZ_LNAM01000073.1 GCF_001461035.1 Acetivibrio ethanolgignens
AATTCCCCTCATGAATGAGGGGCTAGGGGAGTTGATGTGTCGAAGACACTTTTTTATTCCATGAGGAGGTGAGGATTTGTACCCGGTAAGTAATGCTTTTTTGCAGAAAATAAAGGAAAACACAAGAGAATACTACTGGACGGGAACAATTGTCACCACATATGGGACGAGATACACCTTTCAGAATGCAGATATCTTAAAAGGCTCTGCTTATATCAACCATAAGAGTTGTAGTGCAGATGAGATGGAGCTTGGCTCCGTGAATGCAGCCGAGATGAAGATTACCCTCTTTAACAATATCGACAGATATACGCTTATGGATGCAGAGGTCAGGCTTACTTACCATTTACGCATTGATGAGAATACTGTCGAGGATGTTCCAATGGGAGTGTTCATCGTAACTGAGGCAAACAGGAACATAAAGACCTTGGAACTTGTCGGATATGACAGGATGCTCCTTTTGGATAAAGAGTTCTCTGTTACCGATATGGTCGGAACACCATATCAGATCCTTCACTTGATGGCAGAGGCTTGTGGCATTGTTCTTGAACAGTCAGAACAGCAGATAAAGGCTCTGACAAACGGTACAGAGACTTTTTCTATATACACAGACAATGATATCGAGACTTGGAGAGATGTATTGTTTTATCTCGCCCAGGCAATGTGCTGCTTTGCCAGCTTTAACAGAGAGGGAAAGTTGGAACTAAAGCAGTATGGCATGAACCCGGTATTCGAAGTAAATAACACTCATCGTTTTACAAGTTCGTTTTCGGATTTCAAGACCAGATATACGGCTGTCAGTTCCACAAACTTAAGAACACAGATGGCTGAATATTATGCTCTTGAAACGGATGATGCCCTTACTATGAACCTTGGTACAAATCCAATGCTCCAGTATGGTCTTGAGGCAACAAGAAAGAGGATCATTGAGAGGATACTTTATAAGCTGGCAGAGTTTGAATATGTACCGTTTGATTCGACCACCATCGGCAATCCGGCGCTTGATGTTGGTGATGTTATCGTCAATCGTGGTGGTCACGCTGATGAGGATTCCTATTATTGCATTACAGAATACGAGTGTAGGATAAACGGAAAGCAGACTCTGAAAGGTGTGGGAAAGAACCCGAGACTTGCATCAGCAAAGAGCAAGAACGATAAAAATATCTCCGGGCTTATAAACCAAGCCGAAGAGAATAAGATCATATATTACAAATTCGTCAATGCCTATGACATTAATGTTGCATCGACTCCTACGGAAGTTATCTCCATTGCTTATGTGGCAGTCGAGGATACAACGGCAATGTTCATGGCACAGGTACTTATTGAGACCACACCCGATGATGAAGAAGAGGATGTAATTCTTAAAGTTACTTACAAGAAGGGGCTTGAAGAGGAGACTACTTTTTATCCTATCGAGACATTTAAGGATGGAAAGCATATCATGGCGCTTTTGTATCCGATAACTGTGGGGCAGAACACGGATAATACGTTCAGCGTCTATATGAACATAATCGGTAGTGGCTCTGCCTTAATCAAGGCTGGAAACATAAGAGCCACGATTTCCGGGCAGGGACTTGCAGCCGGACTTAATGTCTGGGATGGCAAAATTACCGTTGAGGATGAGTTCAGCGTGTTCTCATGGAATGTTCCGGGATTCACGGTTGAAAGATATGTCGATTATCCGAGCATCGTACTCAAGAATCCTGTACGGCCAAGCCTTACTTCTGAATTTGGAAGAGTGGCATTTGGACAGTTGGTGTTCAAGGTCAATGACCTCAACGAGAACCTTAATGCCGAGCCAATGGTCAGATCCTTTACGGTGGATTATATGTCAAACCGCAGATTATCTCGGGCGATTTCCGCAGATTATTTCAGACGGAAACA
>NZ_LNAM01000074.1 GCF_001461035.1 Acetivibrio ethanolgignens
TAAAATGTAGGATTTAATCTGCGGCAGGATTGCGACAGGAGAGAATTATAATTTGACGCATGACAGTAAAAGAAAAGGGCAAAGAAGAAACATTATAAAATTTACATTTACTTTCGTGCTAATTTGATTTATAATATTAGCACGAAAGGAAGTGAAGCCATGACTCAGACAGAACAGATTAGAAATCTGCTTGCAGACAATGACGGAATGATTCGTACATCGCAGGTAACAGATGCAGGAATTACCAAAACAGTATTTTATCAATATGTAAAAGACAATGATATGGAGCAGATTTCTCATGGAGTCTATGCCACAAAAGATACTTGGACGGATGCAATGTATTTGGTGCATCTGCGCTGTAAGCAGGCAGTCTTTTCACACGAAACAGCACTTTTTCTGCATGACCTTACAGACAGAGAACCAATGGAATATGAAATTACGGTAAAGACCGGATACAATCCCTCAAAATTAAAAGAGGACGGAATCAAGGTATACACAGTAAAAAAGGAGCTGCATGGAGAAGGTATTATTATGATGCAGACACCATTCGGGCATTTGGTTCCTGTCTATAACACGGAGAGAACGATTTGTGACATTATCAGGAATCGTAATAATACGGAAATGCAGACCTTTCAAAGTGCATTAAAACAATATGCAAAGCGGAAGGACAAGAATTTGCGACTGCTGATGCAGTATGCGTCAAAATTCCATGTGGATAAAATACTAAAACAATATTTGGAGGTACTGTTATGATAAAGACAGCAACACAGCTCAAGGATTTAATCCGTAACCTGTCAAAGAAGAAATCTGCGGATGCACAGATTTTAATGAGAAATTACATGATGGAGCGTTTCTTGGAGCGAATATCCGTATCAAAGTATCAGGATAAATTCATCTTAAAAGGTGGTATGCTGGTAGCTGCAATGGTGGGACTGGATGCACGTGCCACGATGGACATTGATGCCACAATCAAGGGAGCAGATGTAAATGTGGAAGCGGTAGAGAATATTATCGCAGAAATTGTATCGGTTCCGTTGGAGGATGGTGTGACATTCCGTATCAAGCAGATTTCAGAGATTATGGATGAAGCAGACTATCCGGGTGTGAGAGTCAGCATGGAAACCGAGTTTGACGGAGTAAGAACACCGTTAAAGATTGATATTTCCACTGGAGATGTCATTACGCCAAAGGAGATACAGTATCGCTTCAAGCTGATGTTAGAGGACCGTTCCATTGAGGTGTGGGCGTATAATTTGGAAACGGTTATGGCTGAAAAACTGGAAACAGTGATTTCAAGGAATATTACCAATACCCGTATGAGAGATTTTTATGATATTCACATTCTGCTGAGCCTTTATGGAAATACTCTTGATACAAAGGTTTTGGGAGAAGCATTACAGGCAACAGCAAGAAAAAGAGAAACGGAATATCATCTGAAAGATGCACAGGAAATCTTTGATGAAGTGCAGAGTGACTTAGGGTTAGAGAAGCTGTGGAAGTCTTATCAGAAAAAGTTTTCCTATGCGGCAGATATATCTTGGGAAACGGTCATGGAATCGGTTAGAGAGCTTTACCGTATGAGTAAAGCGTAAGAAACAACGAAAAATATATAGTATGTATGCAGAAAGACAATCAGAAATGGTTGTCTTTTTTTGCGTGGAAAGAAAGGAAAAAATATGGCAGACAACAGAACGGAACAGCAGAGAGTAAAAGAAATAACGGACAAGCTGGAGGAAGGCTTAAAGGAGCTTTTTGAGAGTGAAAAATACAAAAGTTATCTTAACACCATGTCAAAATTTCATAATTACAGCTGGTAGTGTAAAATAGTTTGTGTTTTTGGTAAGAAATGGCTCCTTTTTGGTAAGAATTC
>NZ_LNAM01000075.1 GCF_001461035.1 Acetivibrio ethanolgignens
GATATTGAGGTCAAAACCATAAATAGATTTGTCCCTTCTCCTATAGTACCTTGAAAAATTCATATTTTGTAGTATATCGCCGGACTTTTTGGGATATATGCTGGGTATTCCCTCCCTTGTTTTATGCAAGTACCGGATTTTGGGCATAGTTTCCCAGACCCTTCACATAATTGAAGAGTTTTCGGAAATTCAACGCTGCTATTTTGGAACCAAAAAAGAACTTGCCACGCTGTTTTCCACGAGGCATCTTTTCCAAATGGTAATTCTTTCGGATATTTGACGGAACAGTTTCCACTCCATTACGGAGCCTTGCATAATTTTTGAATTCTTCGCTGCTCATGTTCCTCTGGATTTTTGCACGTTCATGAGCTGCTTTGGATGTTACTATTTTTGCAACCCGCTTATAGATCTTCGGCTTGCATTGATCCTGATACGGACAGCCTACACACTGCTCATGCAGAAAGGAAACGGCACACTGATTGCTTTGTTTCATATAAGAACAGCTTTTTGGTGAATGGCCAGCTGGACATCGGAGGACTTTTGTTCCCTCTTCGTTAAATTCAAAATCAGCAAGGATATCTGGAGCTGGTTTCCCTGTCAGGCTTGTGGTAATCAGTTCTACGTTTTTATCAGCTGCAAGTTGTGTGTTTTCTGTTCCGCTGTATGCTCCATCTGCGACTATAACAGTCCGTTCTTCCTGTTTACCCATCTGCTCAAGGTGTTCTTGGATAAACTGACTGTCACTGTGGTTGTTTTGCTCATACTGATACTCTGTTACAACAGAACCACTGGCTCCAACTGATTCCTCAAGATTGGCTGCATATCCCCGATGCTCTTTTCCTGCCTTGCTTCGGAATGTAGCTTCCGGATCAGAAGGATTTTGCAGCATGGATGATTTCATGCCACCGTCTTCTTTTGTCCGGAGTCTGCGCTTTTCATTTTCAACAATGGTCTGTTCTGAAAGGCATCTGACAAACAGATCATACTCTGTTGAATCATTGTAACCAGACTCACACAAGGCAAGGAGTTTATCTGCATCCGTTAAGAGTTGCTTTATACGATCATCTGCATTGGTACTGTGCTGATGATAAATCACTCTGTTAAAATCGTTAGGATCGATATAGTGTTTTAAATCGTCAGACAGAGCGGAACCATTGATTTTATTCACATACACCGCCAGCTTCGCGATGCAGGTGTATATCAGTTCCATCCGACTGAGTTTGCGGATGTTGGATTCAATCATCATGGAATCCATACGCCTGACTTTTCCACTGATTCCCATCAGCTTTGCAATGGAAGCACTTAAATCTTTCACACAATCGTGGTAGAGATCCTTGTTGTGAAGAGTTTCATAATCATAACACCTCTTGCGGAAACGGCTTAAGGTCTTGTCACTCAAAGGCTGTTCTTCAAAACTTGTTGTATGCAGGGCATACTGAATTCGAAAATCCAGCATAAGATTTTCAACCATCTCGTCATCGGAATAATCAAAAAGCTCTTTGATAATGAGAGCACCAACAATCACGTTGACCGGAGTATTCGGTCTGGATGCCTTATCACTGTATAAGACAGAAAAACGCTTTTCATCAATGGCAGGAAATATTTCATCTGCAAAGACCTTTGCCCAGGATTTATCCAGTGCTTTTTGTTCTCTGGCAGTTAATCCGGAGAAACTATCCGTAAATGACATTTGCTGGTAAGCGTTTTCTTTGAATGACATAGAGATTACCTTCTTTCCTTAGATATCTCTATTATACAGCAAGTAAACCATTTAGGCTACAAAATATATGAACTTTTCAAGGTACTATAGCGGGGCTTTTGACCCCAACATCAT
>NZ_LNAM01000076.1 GCF_001461035.1 Acetivibrio ethanolgignens
AAGCATTCTGGTAATATGTCAAGAACAATTTGAGAAGATTTTTGGATGATTTATGTAAAAAAGGGCGCACTTCACCTAGCATACGCCTAAAATAGAATGTATGTTCGAACTACTCGTTATTAAATTCAGCGTCCAATTTTTCGCCGGTGTACAGTTGGTTTTTGACCAGCAATCCAAAAACGAGTCGTACGAATTTACGAGATGTAAGCGCGAGTGCTCTCTTGTGCTGATGTTTGGTAACCTCAGCATATTTTTTCGAATAGAATTCTTTGTACTCAGGAATATGGTGTCTTACGCTGTTGGCGGCTTCTCCGAGATAATAACGAAGATATGTGTTACCAGCTTTAGACACACGATTGTCTTCGGAAACAAAGTCTCCGGAATCATTTTTGAGCCATATTAAACCGGCATATTTAGCCAGTGCATCTGAAGAATGAAATGCGTTAATATCGCCTATTTCAGACAGGATGCCGCCTGCCCATACAGGACCTATTCCTGGAATTGATTTGAGAATTGTAAAAGCATTGGGATTCATGCCGTTGATACATTTCTCTATTGCCTGATCTATCAGTTTCATTTCTTTTTGGTAGGTCTGAATGCAGTTAAATGAGCTTGCCAATGATACATTGAGTGGCTCATACATGCATTTGTCTAACCGGTAAGAATCTCTTGCAGCTTTTTTTAAAAGCTCAGAGGTTTTTGATATATCACTGATACGATTTCTGCTTTTTTGAGACAGAAATTGTAGTAAGTCTTCTTCAGAGGCATCTATGATTTCCTGAAGAGACATAAACTCTGTCAAAACGGCAGAGGATGTAGCACCATAGATGTTGCTGAAAGGTTGTTTATCATCATCTAAAAGCTGAAGTTCACTAAACTTTAAATAGAGGTTTGAAACCATATAAGTTTTTTCTCTGGTGATGCATTCAGCCAGATGAAGACGATGTCGTGTCAGGCGTTTTAATGCTAAAAACTGACCGCCACGCCAGGGTTCACATTTCTTTGTGCGACCGCACCGGGCAAAATCAGCTATGAGATATGCATCCATTGGATCCGATTTTTCCATAGCTATATAACTTTTGCGGTAGTTGGCGGTTGCTTTAGGATTTAAGCAGAACACATAAGGTTTATAGGGCATTAGAACTTCGCATGTTGACAGGAAGTTAGCAATATGAATGCTATAAACAGATGTGGACTCCAATGCAACAACAATGGTATTTAAGTTAGAATGGGTCTTCATACATTCTAAAATCATCTTAGCAAGTTCATCAGCACCTGGCTGGTTGTTCTTGAAAGAAGAGGATATGTATTGATTTTCATCAAAGTCCATAGCGCAAACAACGTTAGACTTTGAGCTTACATCAATACCAACAAACAAAGTGGACATATAGTTGATCTTTATCATGTTATCACGCTCCTTTCTGATCTGGATTTGTGAAGTCTTAAGTGAAGGTTTATCCTGCGCTGCATATGGTGACTGAAACCTCGCGTAATGAGCATTCATCCAGTCAGCATTTTTTGCTGGTGCTACGGCTGGAGATGAAACTTCTGTGTAAGCAGAATGTGCCATATGCGCCAGGCTGCATGCTTTCTAAGCAGTCTCGGACAAAGTCGGCTGAAAGGAGAAAAAGCAGTGCCTTCGGACATCAGACTCTACTGATATCATAACACAGGATTAACTATAAATAAATGTAACTATTGACCGTATAGATGGGAATTGGATGAGGGGAGTTCCTCTTAGATGTCCTTACCTCTATACCATAAAAAGAATAAGTCTGTAAGCTAATTATCCTTGCTTACAAACTTATTATACGAGGAG
>NZ_LNAM01000077.1:0-1253 GCF_001461035.1 Acetivibrio ethanolgignens
CATTAGAAAATACTGGCTTTTAATAGGTTGACTTGCATTGAACTTCACGGATTCAGGTTAATAATAAACATTAATGTTAGAATCTAAATCTCCTTCTATTTTTCAAATAACAAGTTTACCATTTGTTCGGGATTATCTAAAAAAGATTTTGTTACTAAGTAAGATTCCGTTTCCTTATACCCCTTTTTTTCAATTCCCTCTTCACCAAATTCGTATATATCCGCATTTGGATATGCCAACAGAATTGGTGAATGTGTAACAATAATAAATTGAGAATCTACTTTTTCTAATTCTTTTAAAATACACAACATCGACATCTGTGTTGTGGGAGATAATGCAGCTTCTGGCTCATCTAACAAATATATACCATTTCCTCTGAAACGATTCATCATTAAAGAACGAAAACTTTCTCCATGTGATTGGGAATGCATAGACTTTCCACCATAACCATCATAGAAACTATAATCCCCATCTGCAAGATTCTCAATTTCTGTTGCTACATTATAAAATGATTCTGCCCGAAGAAAAAAACCATCTTTTGCTCTTTTTCCCCCTCTTGAAACTCGCATTACATCACTAAGTTCAGAGTGAGTATCTCTTGTAGAAAAACAAAAGTTTCTAGAACCTCCTTCAGGATTAAAGCCTAATGTAACAGCGATTGCTTCTAATAAGGTTGATTTTCCCGTTCCATTCTCACCCACAAAGAAAGTGACAGTTTTTCCAAAATCTATTCTTTGAAAATTTTTCACCCAGGGAATTTTTCTCAGATAACTTTCCCTCGGCAATCTATCACATTCTATATCCATTATAGATTTTATATATAGCATAAAATAATTCCTCTTTCTATCTTAATTCAATTTTAATATTTTCAAGTCGTATTCTCTGACACGAATCATTAATCAACATCAGATACGAGTTATCAATTGCTGTATCCAATGTTACATTTATCTCTTGACCTGTTATTGTTTGCAGAACTAAAAATTTATTATTTCGAATCACTCCAATTTTCAAATCTACCCCATTTTCACCACTAACAATGTCAGACGTAACCTCTAAAAATTTACCATTTCCAATCTTAAAAGCTTCACCATTACTATGCAATAAAATTGCTATTTCACCCTGTTCCAATTCTATGAGTTGCCCGACAAATCGGGTAATTTATAGTAACCTTTTTTAATTTGCACCTTGAAAACTTAACACATTAGCTTCAAAAATAATCACTTTACTCCCTGGAGAGTATTTTCTCCATATGG
>NZ_LNAM01000077.1:1263-1809 GCF_001461035.1 Acetivibrio ethanolgignens
CAAAAATAATCACTTTACTCCCTGGAGAGTATTTTCTCCATATGGATATGCTGATTTTCTATATGATTTTCAGGCTATTTCCGGATAAGTGGCGACTTTAACTAAACCGGTCAGATATCTGATCAGTTTTCGGGCATTCATTCCGGCAACTTTAAAGCCGAAGAATAGTTTTGTTTTGATATAACCACGGACTGGCATCCTATCAACATGGTGTCTGCTCCGAAGTGCCGCAGGAACCGTTTCTATCCCGTTTCGGAAACGCGCCAATGTCTTGAATTCTTCTGTTTTCAAGAAACGTTGCTGTCTGGCATGAAACGCTGTCCGCATCGCGATTTTAATGGTGGCAACGCGTTTGTATTCTTTAGGGTGGCACTGACTATGATAAGGGCAGTTTTTGCAGGTAGCTAATGGAAACGATGCTCTACACTTCTGTGTATTTTTATCATAGACACTACTTTTAGGTTCATGACCGGCTGCACATCGTAACAGTTTTGTTCCGTCTTCATTGAATTCAAAATCTGCCCAGTGATCACTGACTTCAGAACC
>NZ_LNAM01000078.1 GCF_001461035.1 Acetivibrio ethanolgignens
ATCAGTTCCATTTTAGGAGTTGGTTGTAAAAAAGGGTGAACTTCACGGATTCAGGTAAAAGACTTCGCAGCGTGGCAGTTGAACCACAGGGGCGAGCAATGCCGAGTAGAGCCCAGTACATCGCACGCCGAAACGGTCAAAAAATGGAAGAATATATAAAAAATTTCTTAGATAATTCGCTTCAAAATTCACGTGGAACTGATGCAAATAAAATATTCGTTGCTAAGGCAGCGTATGGCATGGTTGAGACCGCTCCAGTACCGATAGTAAACCAGGAGTAGCACAGGACAGCGGAGCAGATAGCCGCAGATTATGGACCACAAGCGGCACTTCTTGGGGATGTAGAGCCTGATTTCTAAGAATTTCCGTCATAATGCACAAAGGATTTTTCCAAAACAACAATAAAGGCTTTCAATTACTCTCCTTTTATCGTATAATTGCGGTGAAAGGAGAGTTCGATAAAAATGGATTACAAAGAGATGAAAATGCGTCCCATTAATAATAAAAAGGATGCTATTGTTTTTCTAAATCAAATGATTGTATTGGTAGACAAGAGAATGATGCGATTAAAAAATGCAATTTGTGATACGGAAAAATTATTAAATAAATACAACAATAAAGACAAGATAGAAACTACTATTTATCAGGCATATGCGGAAAGAATAGAATGCTTGACTATGTTTCTTTGCAATATACTTGGAGACGAAACAAAAAATGCAGTTTCGTACAGACAGTTCAGGAAGATAATGGACAAAAAGTTTTCACAAGGGAACAAAGAATTTAATCTTGAACCATTGGATAAAGCTATGATTGAAATGTTGGACAACATGAGAGAACAAAGAAACTGGGGGCATCATATTCCACAATCATTATTTGCTAGCCAAGAAAACTTTATGGTGAATGAGCAAAATACTAGCAAAAAGTTATTTGAAAAAATATTTTCAGATGACGAGGTGTATGTTTCTGTGTGGGAATATCATGACATAGAATGGCTTGTAAATTTATACATATCCGCTAAAATGGCATATGACAACTATAAAAAAGTTTTTCAACGAATGAAAAAGGATTACTCTGCATTAATAGAAAATCATATGAGGGTTAGCAGGATAAAAGAGCCAAATGCCAGACCTTTTCAATTCAATCAAATAGCAGAAGATTCATTAAAGGTAAATTCTAGAAAAAAGTGATGAATGGAAAAACGTGAGAAACCCGCCACCTGTTTTTTGTGATATCACTATAATGGCAAGTATTCTGCCATTTGTCTTTGTCCAGAATGCGGTAAAGTTTCGATGAAGTTACTTGGTAAAACATACGAAGCCTGTGGATGATATGTTAACACTTTATATGCTTATATTATGTATAAATTTTCCATCTTGTCCATATACTTATAATATATATAATCATAAAGTATCAGGAGGACATTATGGCAAGAGGTCAAAGAAAATCTATTGAGGATAAAATAAGAGAAAAGGAAGAATTAATTTCTTCATTGAAACGAAGAATAAAAAATGAAACAAACGAACTAGAAACCTTGTACGAGGATAAAAACAGAAGGGATATGGAATGTATCGGTCAACTTCTAAAAACGGCTCATATAACACCAGAAGAGGCTATGAATATAATAGAAACACATATAAATAAGAAAATATCACCGTCATAAAAAACATTGTAATCATTATAATTTGTTTTAATGAAATAATTATTGGATAAGAGTATTTTTTATAAGTAACTCAAACTTCGCACATAAATTTTCGCTATGCACCTTGAAAATTCAATATCTGGCAG